>JALXCO010000067.1:0-1715 GCA_026990885.1 Desulfurococcales archaeon | reverse complement strand
ACCAGGGGTGCTCAAGATGAGTTAGAAGCAAAGTGAGGATGTTAGTCAAGGTGGTATTTTTGATGAAAGTAATTGACCTCGTAGTGGAACACCCTGTTTGCATGCATTATAATGGGTGCGGATACCTCGGGCTAGGCTTGTCAAGGCGATTAGTAAGCATAATAATTTGCTTAGGAGTGTACTTAAGAGTCTCAGTGAGATTCATGGACTCTTCTGCTGTGAGTAAAAAGTAATAGATGCTGAGCTGAGTAAATGGGGCAGAATAGTTAGTAGAATGGATGCACTTTGCTTTAAGATGAGGGAAGGGCGTATAGAGTGGGTCATGGTTGTTGAAATGAAAGGATATAGGGTTTGTGGTCTATGCGAGGGGATTCAACTGGCATTATATGTCGTAACTCTAGCGATAAAACTAGACACTACAAAGATATGTGGGCTACTTATATGTAACGGTAAAGTGGGAATCGTGACATTCGAGGACATATTAAAACCTAAGCTATACGAAGAACTGTCTAAGATTCTCAGCGTTTCAATAGCATGACCACTCTAACGCTATCTATAAATTCAAGGAGGTCTAAGCCGTGTAAAACCTTCTGAAGATACGAAATTAAGGGCAAGGAGAAGACCACTAGATATAACTATAGAAGTGTCCATGGAGGAATGATGAGAATGCCCCAAGTTTTGTCTTATGTTTCTAGGTATCATATCGATTGTGATTACATCAATACTAATGATTTACATACCTCAGTACAGGGAAGTTCTAAGTATTCTTCTTGGTACTAGCATAGCTCTTCTCATTACAGGATTTAACGAGTTAGGTAAATACTATTCATCTACAGCTAGACTAGAGCTTAGAAAGGTCGTGGAACCCCTTGATGATAGAACTATTAGGCTCTTTGTAGAAGCATACAATAAGGATGCCGTAAC
The DNA here is from genome assembly GCA_026990885.1 of Desulfurococcales archaeon. Lineage (GTDB taxonomy): Archaea > Thermoproteota > Thermoprotei_A > Sulfolobales > AG1 > WANO01. The sequence continues at coordinate 791 of JALXCO010000067.1, read as the reverse complement.
TATTAGGGATGCTAAGGCTGTATTAATAGTACTAGTACCGTCACTCAATATAGTGGCTAAGCATCTAGTCAAAAACCGCCTAGATAATAGAAGTCCTTGCCCTCTGGCGAGTGCATGTAGGGAGTCAAGATCTTACCCAGTAAGCAGACTCAGATAAATAGTGACTTGCCCCCTTGGAACATCCCAGAGATACCTATCCCGAGACCGGTCGCTCCCGGAACGATTCGACTCCCCGTTAGGAGTACGGACTATGTACACATAACATCGGTATCTTCGAAGCAGAGGGTCCGTGTGATAGTTTTCGACGCTATTAAAGTTAACGCATCGAAATGGATTGATGAAAAGCACGGCTGATATGTCATTAGCTACTCAAGTATGTAGCGCTCGATTCCGTTGCCGCTAATTCTGATTATGTCCCACCTCTTACCATCGAAGTGCACAAAGTAGACTTGCTTGCGTATGACGCCCACCTCGAACTCCTTTACCTCGCATGGGCGGAAAGCCCTGGGGTTGAGCTCTAGAACCTTCCTCACCTTCCTATACTCTATCCTGGCGTTCACATCAATGCCCGTGCTGAATTCCTCATCCACTACTCTATAACCTCGTACAGTATGATCCTGCCGTCGGCGGCCTTCTCGGCTAGCAGGCTGCCGCTAATCCTCTTTATCTCGCCAGGCCTGAGCTGTAGGGCTCCCTTAGGCTTAATCGACCTCCACAGGGCCCTAGCCAGCGCCAGCATTAGCGGCCTCCCAATGAATACAGCTGCTTCAGGGGTTTGGAGAACCTGCGTT
>JALXCO010000066.1 GCA_026990885.1 Desulfurococcales archaeon | reverse complement strand
TGCGATATATTCAAGCTTAAGTATGGCCATAGAGGCCACAATAAGCCTGTAATAAACACCTTAAATAATAGATGCTATATATCTACGCATAACCACGGATACGCGGTTGGTTTCGATAGCGTTAGGAGTTCTGGATTTAGGGTATGGTTTATAGATCCTGATGACAGAATAGTTGAGGGTTTGATCCATAGAGTAAAACCAATAATAACTACACAGTTTCATCCTGAGGCTTCACCCGGTCCAAATGATACGGCCTGGATCTTTGACCTGTTTATCAAAATGATCGAAAGGCGAGCATGATGGAGACACCGGCAAAAACCCTTATTCTAGGTTCCGGACCCATCAAGATAGCTGAGGCCGCGGAATTCGACTATAGCGGTAGCCAGGCATTAAAGGCCTTAAAGGAGGAGGGTATTGAGACAGTCGTTATTAACCCGAATATAGCTACTATCCAGACCGATAGGGTGTTTGCTGATAGGGTTTACCTTCTACCCCTAACACCGGAGTTTGTGGAGAGAGTTATAGAGAGGGAGAGGCCTGATTCTATTCTCTTGGGCTTTGGAGGCCAGACCGCGTTATCTCTGGGTGTATCGCTATATAGATCTGGTGTTCTCGATAGGTATTCTGTAAGGGTTTTGGGTACACCTATATCGGGTATAGAAGCCGCACTGGATCGGGAGCTCTTTAAGAGTCTTATGAGTAGAAGCGGTGTTCCGGTGCCGCCCAGCGCTTCCGCTAGAGATCCTAGTGCTGCTGTTGAGGCTGCCGAGTCTATAGGTTACCCGGTTATCGTTAGAGTAAGCTTTAATCTGGGTGGTAGAGGTAGTTTCGTGGCCTGGAACAGGCGTGATCTCGAGGACGGAATAAATAGGGCTATTGCCCATAGCGGTATCGGCTCCGTTCTTGTAGAGAAGTATCTAGATGGGTGGAAGGAGATAGAGTTTGAGGTTGTGAGGGATAGTAGAGGTAACTCGATAGCTGTTGCCTGTCTTGAGAATGTTGATCCTCTAGGTATACATACAGGCGACTCGGTAGTTGTTGCTCCATGCCAGACGCTGGATAATACGGATTACTACAACCTTAGGGATGCCAGTATTGCTGTAGCCGATAAAATAGGTCTTGTAGGCGAGTGCAATGTTCAGCTCGCCTTGAACCCCGGGTCTAGGGACTTTTACGTTATTGAAACCAACCCCAGGATGTCTAGAAGCAGTGCTCTAGCTAGTAAAGCTACCGGATACCCGTTAGCCTATATAGCCGCTAAGCTCGCCCTAGGCTATAGCTTGGACGAGCTTTTAAATACAATTACTGGGGCTACATGCGCGTGTTTTGAGCCGAGCCTAGACTATGTTGTTGTTAAGATTCCTAGATGGGACCTTGATAAGTTTGAGGGTGTAGATAGATCTGTTGGAAGCGAAATGAAGAGTGTAGGGGAGGTTATGGCTATAGGTAGAAACATCTATGAGGCTTTTCAGAAAGCTGTTAGGATGCTTGATCTGGGGTTGGAGGGTTTAGATGCCTCCTACCTAAACGATCGTGATTTGGAAGCCATTATCGGTAGGCTAAAATCTAGAGAGCCCTACTGGTTTATCTATGTCTATAGAGCTATAAAACTTGGGGCCGACCTAGATGAGCTGTCTAGGATAACCGGCATAGATAAGTTCTATCTCTACATACTTAAAGAGATAGCCGATGCCGAGAGATCAGCTCGGGATTTCTTGAATGGTTCTGGCGATAGATCTATAGATCCGGACATAGATGCTGTAGAGATACCTAGAGATTACCTATCCGCGCTAAAGTCTTATGGGTTCAGTAATAGCCAGCTAGCCGATCTTTTAGGTGTTGAAGATCAGAGAATCCGTTTATTGATCGATCGATACGGCCTGAAGCCATATATCAAGAGGATAGATACCTTAGCCGCCGAGAAGCCAGCCAGAACTAATTATCTATATCTAACATACGATGGCGTCGATAGCGATATAGACACTAGGGGTATTGCTGATAGATATAGAGATCGCGTACTGATAATCGGTGCCGGTGTTTTCAGGATTGGTGTATCTGTTGAGTTTGACTGGGCCACAGTTAATTTAGCTAGGGAGCTTCGTTCGAGAGGGTTTAAGGTGTCTATAGTCAACTATAATCCTGAAACCGTGTCCACGGATTGGGATGAGAGCGACAACCTATATTTTGAGGAGGTTTCTCTCGAGTCGATCGAGAGTATATATAGGTATGAGAAGCCTGGAGGCGTTATAGTATCTGTTGGTGGACAGCTATCCAATAACCTTGCTAAAGGGT
>JALXCO010000065.1 GCA_026990885.1 Desulfurococcales archaeon | reverse complement strand
GCCGGCCCCTTCGCAACATTGGTTCTGGGTGATTTGGGGGCGGATATAATTAAAATCGAGCCTTTAACGGGTGATGAGACCCGTGGATGGAGGCCTCCAGAGATCAATGGTGTTTCTGCGTATTTCCTGAGTGTCAATAGGAATAAGAGGAGTATAGCGATCAATCTTAAGCACCCTGAAAGCAGGAAAATAATTGAGAGGCTTGTCGAGACAGCTGATGTGGTTATTGAGAACTTCAGGCCTGGAACCGCTAGGAAGCTCGGTATAGACTATGATACGTTGAGAAGGATAAACGACAGGATCATCTACTGCAGCATCTCAGGATACGGCCAGGACGGCCCCTATAGAGATAAGCCGGGGTACGATCTAACCGTTATGGCTATGAGCGGCCTAATGAGCATCACCGGAGAGCCTGGAAGGCCACCAGTGAAGTTCGGGGTTCCTATAACAGATATAACTACAGGCATGTTTGCTGCTATAGCTATTCTTGCCGCCCTCCACTACAGATCCGTTACTGGCGAGGGGCAGTATATAGATATGTCCATGCTTGATTCACAGCTACTAATACTGTCGCACCAGGCATTCAACTACTTCGCCACCGGGAAGGACCCCGAGAGGCTGGGGTCTGCACACCCAAGTATAGCCCCCTACCAGGTGTTCGAAACTATGGATGGCTACATAGCAGTGGGTGTTGGTAGCGAGAAGCTATGGAGCATATTTACTAGGGTTATCGGTCGAGAGGATCTTGAGAAGGATCCCAGGTTCGAGACGAATGATCTTAGAGTAAGGAATAGAGAGGAGCTGGTTAAGGAGCTCACAAAGACATTTAAGACTAAAACAACGGAGGAGTGGTATAGGCTTCTAGACCAGGCCGGGATCCCCGCGGCCCCAGTCAAAAGGGTGAGCGAGATCCTCAACGACCCCCATGTGCTATATAGAAAAATGGTTATCGAGATAGAGCATCCAGTATACGGTAGAATAAAGAGTCTGGGCACGCCATTCAAGATGAGCAAGACGCCTGGAGAGATCAGGATACCCCCACCCCTCCTAGGGGAGCACACCAATGAGATCCTGAAGGAGCTAGGCTTCAGCGATAGCGAGATTAGCGAGCTACGTGAATCGGGGGTTATTAAATAGCTTCATGATCCCTCTAAAAAGTATTTCTCTCAGTAATCGTTATCCGAAGGGTTTGGTATATGGATTATCCATCGAGGGCTGAAGCCGTTAAAGCTGTTTTTGTCTGGAAGCCTTGTCCAGCTTGCTGGTTAATTGCTCTGGGGGGTTAAGCTTATAAGTTGCTCTAGAAAACATTGTATAAAAATCTAAAAGGGTATCGGCGGTTTAATTTGGAGCTTATTGCCGAGGTAACCCCCTCACCCAAGGAGTCTTTCTGGAGAAAGATAGAGTATCTCCGCGGCTACGTAGATATGATCGATATTCCAGAATCCCCTCTAGGGGTCCCTAAACCGAACTCCATTACTGTATCGTCCATTATTGCGGTTAGATATGGGATCCCGGTTATAGCCCATATAAGGCTGAGGGACGTGAATAGAGTTTCCCTCCTATCACTATGCCAGGCCGCCAAGCTGGCCGGCGTTTCAGGCGTGCTACTCACCAGGGGTGAGGGCGTTGATGAGTCATTCAGTATGACTACTGAGGATGCGGCTAGAATTATTAGGCGGGACCCCTCGTGCGGTAGATCCTTTAGGCTGGGCTCTGTGCTCAGCTTCAGGTATCCGTTGGGTAAGGTGGTTGAGAGGGTTAAGGAGGATTTTGATTTTTTTCTGGGGATACTGCCTGGTGGTGGGGACCCCAGTGTTGTTGGAGAGATCCAGCCGTTTATTAGTGGGGTTGGCAAGAAGATCTATATATACGTGATTGTTAAGACAGCTAAAAATAGAGATATTGTCGAGGGCTTGAAGCAGCTTTACGTGGATCTGGACAGGGTTTCCGAGGTCCCCGACTATATAGGTAGGTATGTTGATGGGTTGATTGTTTCATGCCCAGGTGACTGGAGGGGGCTTACTGAATCACTAAAGGTTCTCAGGGATGTTGTTTGAAGGCCACCCAATCTAAACGCTCCGGGTGCTTCAAGCCAGTATTACTCTAGAGTGTGGCGCCGTTTAAATTGTAATATTTATTGCATCCTAAATAGAATAGTTATTGGTGTGTGTATTGGAGAGCAGTAAGGGTGGAGACATGGATAGTGCTGATGCAGAGATCCATGTGGAGGAGAAGCCAAGCAGAGAGGCACAGAGGAAAGCCGCCGAGGAGGAGGTTCTGGCTAAGCTAGAGGA
>JALXCO010000064.1 GCA_026990885.1 Desulfurococcales archaeon | reverse complement strand
AGCTAGTTGTCAAGATAGCGAGTAGGGTTAAGGCCAACATGATTATCGTGTTTGGCAGGGATGCGTGGGGCCGTGTTTTCTATCCCAGAAGCAGGCTCTATCCAAGGCACCACAATTCCAGGCTGGACCTCTCGGAACTCACAGAGAAAGCGGGCAGGCTAGGGATAAAGGTTGTGGCCATGATGGCCCACACGGCAAACAGGTATCTATACAGGATACATCCCGAATGGGCTCAAAGAAACTCTGAGGGTGAAGTGATCGTTCTGGAGCACTACCCATCAAAAGAGAAGGTTACGGATCCGCACTGGCCCCTGATATGCCCCAACAGCCCGGCTCTGGAGAACTACTTCGTTAAGGAGGTTGAGGAGGCTATAGCGATAACTAATGCTGATGGGATCCTTCTGGACAGCTTCAGATACCTTCCAGATCCCCCCAAAGCCTGCTACTGTAGCTACTGCTCAGAGGCCTTCAAGAAGGAGACGGGCCTTGAGCTACCTAGAAACATTGATCCGGAGAACACAGCCTCGAGGGTAGCTTGGGACTGGAGGTATGAGGTTGTGAAAAGATCTATTGCCAGGATGAGGGATGCGGTCAAAAAGATCAAGCCAGACGCCATATTCTTCTATAATAGCCACCCAGCCGGGTGGGCCGGTAGAGGCAATATAGTTGTGGTTAAATCTAGAGACTATCTAGATGCAGTATTCGCGGAGGCCAGCGAGGCTGATATTAGGGGTCCCGGCCTACTAACTATAGTCACCAAGCTAACTAAAGCCCTGATAGGCGATGACAAGCCTGTTCTAGTGAGCAGGAACCTGTTCTATATACTGAGACCTGTCCAGTCGGCTCCAGAGAACGTTATTAGGCAGGGTGTCTGGGAGATAGTCGCGTCTGGTGGTCACCCGATAGCAACGGTGTTTTCCTCCCAGCTTTTCGAGGATCCGCGCGGGCTGGATGCTCTGGCCTCTGTATATGATGAGCTTGATCGTGTATCGGACTTCCTGAGGGATCTTAGGCCCGTTAGGTATATAGGTATAGTTTTTGATCCGGAAACACACGACAAGTACTACTGGAGAAACCCGGACTACTATATAGGCGAGATCGAAGGATTCTCCCTGATGGCCATGCATAAGAATCTTCCCTGGAGCTATATAGCTACCCCAGATATAGCCGATCTAGATAGACTGAAGCAGTATCCAGTAATTATAGCTGCAGGAATGAGCATGATGAACGATAGGGAGGAGGAGGCATTCAAGCAGTATGTTGAGGACGGGGGAACACTAGTGGCAACCCATGAATTCGGTGTGATGCGCAGCGACTACAGCTACAGGCATGCTCTAGCCCTTCAGGATGTGTTTGGTATAAACTATGAGGGGCTTCTATGGTTCGGCTACAGCTACCTAGATCTAGGAAAGCCCGGTGAGGAGATATATGAGACCTACTGGAGAAACATGCCGTCCTCGATAGTTTTCGGCGATCAAAGCGTTCAATTCGCGACAGAGAGATTCGAGCCCAGGCTGGGCGAGCTGGTGAGGGCTAGGCCTATAGACTGCAAGGTTCTGGCTTGGGGAAAGCTGGGGAGGAGCGCATATGGATACGAATATACTTTAGGTAGAAGCACCCCGGCTCCTGGATCCGTTATTAATCTGGCTGGAATAACCGTCAAGGAATACGGATCAGGTGTGGCTATATATTACTCTGTGAGGCTTGGAGCACACTACAGCAGGTTGGGGCATCCGGACTATGCCGAGCTCCTTCTAAGACCCCTCAAGAGGCATGGCCCCAGATCCCCAATAAGGGTTGAGGGCCCCGAAAACCTGCAGGTCGAGCCGTATGTTCAGGGTGATAGGTATATAGTGTTCATAATCAACCACAGCTATAACCAGCTTATCCTAAGCACTCCTACAGGACCGAGTAAGCAGGCTCTGCCGGCCTTTGATCCCTCATACAGGGTGCACCCGATAAGAGAGATAATCCCTGTGGCTGGAGTAAAGATATATATAGATATAGAGGACAGTGGTAAGAGCTATAGGGCGTACTCGCCGCTAACCAACAAGTCGTTTAAGGTTGATGTCTCTGATGGATCATTAAAGGTAAATATAGATCGTATAGAGGGGTACGAGCTGGTAGTCATCGAGCCAGGAGGATAAACCACTACAGCTATATCTTCTCCAGCAGCTCCGGCAGCGACCTCAAGTCAGTCACAACATAGTCAGGCCTAATATCATTAGGGTTGAGGCCTATAGCCTCCGCATACCTGCTGCCCACATTCCACGGTCTCTTCACCAATATAGTTACCATGCCATAGCTCTTG
>JALXCO010000063.1 GCA_026990885.1 Desulfurococcales archaeon | reverse complement strand
ATGTGGCTCTATACTCTATATATATTTTAGATTAAACATATGGATAGCCCTACCCATGCTGGGTATAGCTTTAAAAATCTTCTATTCTATAGCTTGGTATGGCTAGATGGATTTGAATAGGAATCTACTCCTGCTATCTCTATCAGCCCTATTCTCTGGGTTAGCGTTCTCCATATTCTACTACCAGGTTAGATACTTCATATACTCGCAGGGATACAGCTACTACACCCAGTCCCTCATAGAGACCCTATCCTACGCTATAGTTATGCCCATGCTCCTAGCTGTTGGCGTGCTCTCAGACCTGTACGGCAGGAAGCCGTTTGCGGTCGCATCCTTCATGCTGGGTGGGCTGGCCTGCCTGTCTGCCGCGGCTATAGGCGGGCTCTATATCGGTGTATTCCTATCTATAGTTCTCTTCAACGCCTCCTTCTATATAGGGATCCTGACCAGGGGGCTTCTAGTTGTTGAGCTTAGCCAGGGGTCCCCGGGGAGGTGGATCGGGATAGTTATGAGCAGCAACTCCCTAGCGATGATCGCGGGGCCGTTGCTCGGTGCTCGTCTCCTGGATCTGTTCGGGGGCTACACAAACGTGTTTATCCTCTCCTCAATCCTCTACATCGCTTCAGCGCTGCTGGTTAAGATGACTAGGGAGAGTGTGGAAGCCTTCGGGTATGGAGGCTACAGATCTCTGAGGGATGCCTTCAGGTCTAAGCTCATGGAGGTCCTCGCCCCCGGTGCCAGGGGGATGCTTATATACTCCTTCGCTGTATTCATGGTTATCGACAAGATCGCATACAGCGTCTGGGCGCCCCTGATATTTGTCTACCTGGCCGACAGGGGTGTTGGTGAGTATGAGTCGTCTATACTGTACTCTATAGAGAACGCATCCTGGTTCCTAACCCAATACATGTTTGGTGTTCTCTCCGACAGGATCAATCCGCTGTTTGTTGTGTCCCTCTCCCAGATCCTGGGCGGGTTATCGGCATACATGCTTGCTTTCGGCGGGGTCTCGAGCCTCTGGATCTATGGCTCCTTCATAGCTCTGGGCATGTCTATAGCTGCGTGGATCCCTGCGGTGAATAGGAGCATGCAGATCCTCTTCCCCATAGACGTTAGGGGAACCATATACTCCACACTTATAATATACTCGAACCTCGTCGGGGTCCCCGCACCATATATAGGCGGGTTCCTCAGGGAGGCGTTCTTCGACACGGCCCACATGGTTCTAGCAGGATCTCTAGCCTTTATCAACGCTTTCACTCCTCTGGCTATCTACAGGATCTATAGATCCAGGTACAGGCAATAGAAACCCATTTATATTTGAGCTACCCAAACAGAAAATGATGGAGTGATGCGCAACACACCCAATCCACACTCCTGGGGAGAGGCAACCCCGCAGCAGTACAGCCTCTATAGGCTTCTTGCAGGGATACTTCTGCTCGCCCTAGGGGTAGCGATCCCCCTGCTGAACCCTCCAGAGATCCAGGATGCCGCCCTCCAGAGCCCGAGAGAGTCTAGGGGGGCTGTAGCGGTGTATATAGACAGCAATATAGATGGTGGATCCCTCATGCTCCTCGAGCGCGGTGTGTCGGCCGCGGCCGAATCAGGCTCAGCTCTTGTCCTGGTGATCAATAGCTACGGGGGGTATGTTTCCGCAGCAGACAAGATGGTTGAGGCCTTGATAGGCTCTGGGGTCGAGTGCTACAGCTTCATCCCTCCAGGCGGTAAGGCTGCGTCTGCTGCGGCTATGATCGCTATTGCCTGCGGAAACATATATATGGGTGAGGGCAGCTCGATCGGTGCGGCGACACCCATACCCACCGACAACAAGACCGTGAACTATGTAGCATCGAGATTCAGGGCTCTAGCCTCTAGAGCTTTCGAGGGTAACGAGACCCTTGTCTCGATCGCTGTAAGGTTCGTTACCGAGAGCCTCACGCTCAGCGATCGCGAGGCGATCTCTATAGGCTTCGCATCCAGGGCTAGCTCGCTAGAGGAGGTGCTTTCTAGAAACAATCTCTCTCTGGTGGATAGCCTCTCCCAGAATATTGTTGAGAGGCTTGTCTCGGTTATATCCGACCCCTTCGTTGCCTCGATAGCCCTTACCATAGGGTTCTACATTATTCTAGCCGAGATCTTCACCTCGGGCTTCCAGGGATACGCTATAGCCGGTGTCCTGCTTATAGCTACAGCTCTCTACGGCATGACGATTATCGCTCCAGACATACTGATCCTAGCGATCCTTCTATCCGGGGTAGTCCTCTTAATAGCCGAGATGCTCTCCCCGGGCTTCGGCGTGTTCGGCATAGCCGGGGTG
>JALXCO010000062.1 GCA_026990885.1 Desulfurococcales archaeon | reverse complement strand
GCTCTAGTATCTGGGAGTAGGGGGACCTCCTCCACATACAGCCTAACCCTTGCTCGAGATGCGTAGGCCAGCTCGAGCAGTCCCCCCAACACACCCCCCTCTGTGGGGTCGTGCATTGCTTTAGCCAGCTTGTTTGTTGCTAGGGCTAGGGCTTCTTTAACTATGCTGATCTTCCTATACAGCTCTCTTGCTCTTTCCAGGATGGCTCTGTCTACACCAAGATCTAAGAGACGATCATAGAGGTCCGAGGCCAGAATAGCTGTACCCTCCAAGCCAGCCCACTTGGTTAGGATAACCACATCACCCGGAGAGGCGTTCTTGGAGGTCACTACACCTTCCCTATCAACAGTCCCGATAACTGTAGATACTATTATATTGGATCTCAGCCCCTTAACAACCTCTGTGTGCCCACCAACCACCGACACCTCCAGCTCTCTCGATGCCTTATCGATCTGGGATACAAGATCTAGAATCTCGCTCCTCGAGACATCCTCCCTGAAGAGCAAGGTGATCGAGGCCCACCTCGGCTTTGCACCCACGGAAGCCACATCGTTGCTGGCTATATTGATGCTTAGCCACCCAGCAAGCTTGCCTGCGGCCGTTATAGGATCGCTGTGTACAGCTATTAGCCTATCCCCGCCAGGATCAAGGATAGATGCATCAACACCCAGCTCGGGGCCCTGAATAACACTTTCATCCCTATATCCTAGCTTGTCTATCACCAGCTCCTTTAGAGATCTGAAGTCGAGCTTCCCGATCTTGAAGCGGTTAACTATCCCCATTTAGGGGGACCCCACTATTTTATTCCAGCCCGAAATATATTATCTGCCTCTGCCTTTCCTAACGCTCTCAATGGTTACTAGGGAGGAGCCCAATACTATAAGTACCCCGCCAACAAGGTCTGTTGTCGAGAGGGACTCGCCTAGAACAGCGACGCCGAGACCCGCTGTGAAGACCGGGATCAGGTTCGAGAATGGGGCCGCTATACCTGTTCCAACCAGCTGCACAGACCTGTTCCATAGATAATAGGCTAGAGCCCCAGGAACTATGGATGCGTAGGCTATGATGCCCCATATAGGTGGTTCTAGATTTAGGGGGTCTGAAAGATCAGTAAACAAGCCAAGGATAGCGACAGCAGCAGTGGTTTGGGGGAGGGACACCAGGAGGGAGGCGTATGTGAGGCTCAACCTGTCTGAGTCCCTGAAAAACACCCTCTGGAGCACTGTGTATATAGACCAGATAAGCCCCGTCATTAGGCCGAGAACCACACCTATAAGGGAGCCTGGGGAGCCTACCACCTCTATCTTGGGGCCGAGAAGAGCTATAACCCCAAGAACAGATAGGAGGGCCCCAGAGAACTGTATTGCCGTTGGCCTTCCATACCCTGTGGCCCACCCCATTAGCAGGAGTATAACTGGCGTGAATCCGTAGGCGAAGCCCACCACCGATGCTGTTGTGAATGATAGGGCTGAGTAGTTTACTATGTTGAATAGCGTGAACCCCAGGAAGCCAAGCACCGCTGTTTGGGGTTTGAGCACGAGCTTCTTGAGCCCCCTAAACACTCCTGAACCGAGTATGAGGGGGTAGGCTAGGGCCGCTATATACCATCTCAGCAGGGTGAGTGTATATGGATCTATATATGGGCTGAGCCATCTACCGGCTATATTGTTTGTGCTCCATAGAAAGTGTACTATCACCAGGTAGGCTATCCCGATCCACAGCAATGCTAATCCGAGTCTAGATTATTGTTTAAGATAAATATTAACTTAACCATATATATTTTAACCATGTATATATCGATATGAACGCCTTAAATACGATTTTAATAAGTATACATGTCTCGGAAAACAGATGAGGGATAGGGGCGTATTCACTAGGGACGTGAAGCTGGGTATAGCCTCCGAGTTCATGGCCTCGTTTCAGTGGGGGTCCCTATCAATACTGCTACCCATATACTTGAGCAAGCTTGGGCTTGAGCCTGTAGAGATCGGGCTCCTCCTAACCATATCGCAAGCCACATTTGCGGTGCTCACGATCCCTATAGGGGTAGCTGCCGACCTATATGGAAAGAAGAGGATAATAGCTGTCGGCTCAGTAATGGCTGGAGCATCTATAGCTGTTCTGGCCTACCTGGAGAATCCGACGCACATATATGCTGCTGGGCTCGTGATTGGTGTTGGTTCATCGATGATCTATTCCCCTCTATGGGCTCTGCTTGCGGATATAGCTCCAGCCAGGAACATGGATCAGGTATTCAGCTACAGCTACTCGGCATCGAGCATGGGGGTGGTTATCGCCTCGGGCCTGTCTGTCGCTCCATCCATACTTAGGAGCTCGTTTGGGTTTAGCGAGCTGGACTCCTACAGGCCCCTTATAGTGCTTTCCGGATTAACTACCGCTTTGGTGGCTGTAACCACCAGCCTGATCAGGGGGGAGATAAGGGTTAGGCGTGGTGGTGGGCTTCGTGACAGGATCATTCCGAGGAGATCCATTAGGGTTCTCTACAGGATAGGGATTGTGGATCTGCTGATAGGCGTTGGTGCAGGGATAACTATCCCTCTATTCCCCCTCTGGTTCTACCTCCGCTTCGGGCTTGATGAGAACGTTCTCTCCCCGCTATATACAGTTGCCAACCTGATGCTCAGCGTGTCCTACATGATCTCTCCTATACTTGCGAGCAGGCTTGGTAGGGTTAATACTGTTGTGGCTACCCAGGGGACCTCTATAGTTCTGCTAGCCCTTATACCCCTCATCCCGGACTTCATGGTTGTTGGCGCCTTGTTTGTTGCTAGGAACCTCTTGATGAATATGGCCGGCCCGATTGTTAGGGCTATGGTTATGAACCTCACCGACCCGTCTGAGAGATCTACGGTATCGGCATTCATCTCTATAGCCTGGAGCCTCCCGAACTCCGCTACACCCTCTATTGGCGGCTACCTCCTCCAGTATGTATCTCTATCAATGCCGTTCTATCTAACAGCCCTGTTCTACGCCATAGCTACAGTTCTCTTCTACATCTTCTTCAGGGATCTAGATACCAATGGGCGCAGGTCTATATGATCCCGCTTAACCCGGCTATATCCATGCTGCCCTCCCTAGATCTATCATACCCCACCCTCTCGATCCATCCCCTTATCAGTTCTATATCCCTATCCGTAATCTCGTGGCCAGCATCTAGAATATGTAGCTCGACCGATGCACCTTTACGCTTGAGTCTCTCGGCTAGCTTGATGGATTCTTGCGGCGGAGCGATCCTATCTCTCCTGCCAGCAAGTATGAGTATGGGGGTCCCCGCAAGCCTTTCCCTGCCTATATCTAGCGGGAACAGGGGCCTAATCAATACGGCTCCATACAGTGCGCCTGGCCTAATGAGGGCTATAGCCACAGACATGTTGGCTCCGTTGGAGTATCCTATAGCTATAATCCTTGCTCTATCGAAACCGTGTTTTCTTGAGGCTATATCTATTAGATCCGCTATCTCGTTAGATCTGTAGTGGAGGTCCTCGACATCGTAAACCCCCTCACCTATCCTCCTGAAGAATCTTCTTAGCCCGTTCTCAACAACCTTACCCCTTAGGCTTAGCACCGGTGACTCTGGCGAAACTGTCTTAGCTAGCGGTATGAGATCACGCTCACTACCGCCCATACCGTGGAGGAGTAGGAGTGTGGGGGCTTTGCCTGTTCTTGATGGGATATAGATGTATCTATACCCGAGCTCCTCTCCAGCTATCTCCCCCTCCATGGCTCATCTCCAGTTTTCTGGGTTGGGGATATTTATTTTTGGCAGGCTTCTCTCTATGGCTTCCCTCATATCCTCAAGCCACTCTGGAAGGACCAGCTTTGTGCCCAGCTCTTCTGGTGGCTCATCTATCTGGAATCCAGGGCCGTCTGTGGCTATCTCGTAAAGAACGTATCCTGGCTCCCTGAAGTAGATAGATCTGAACCACTTCCTGTCTATCACTGGTGTTACGTAGAATCCTAGTTTTTCGAGCTTCTCTCTATACATGATCTGGGTTTCAGGATCTTTAACCCTCCACGCAACATGATGCACAGATCCGTATCCTATCGATCCCGGAGACGTATCGGTGCATTCCACATCTATAATCTTTGAGGGCCCACCATCGTCTGCTACATACCTATGCCTGCCTGGCCCCTCATAGATCTTTCTGAACCCAAGCACCTCCTCAAGGAACCACCCGCTATGCCTACAGCTATCGACACTAATCAACACACCAAACAGCCCCCTTATGGCGTGTTCACGGGGCACAGGCCCCTTCTCCCAGGGCCTCGCTATATCCCCTATGTCGCTTCTGCCGATCAGCCTTAGGTTTAGGCCGTCGGGGTCCTCTAGCTCTATAGCCAGGCCATCATCTGTCCTCCGGGGACCCCTGAACCTCACCCCGTATCTCTGCAGCCTCTGCAGCCAGTAGTCTATAGACTCGCTGGGTATGTTGAGCGACACCTCTTTAACCTGTCCTGTGCCCGCAACCCCCTTTGATGCGTTTGGGTATATGAAGAATGTTATGTCTGTTCCTGGGGTCCCCTGCTCGTCTGCGTAGAAGAAGTGGTATGCTGTTGGATCGTCTTGGTTAACCGAGATCTTAACCAGCCTGAGCCCTAGGACCCCTGTATAGAAGTTGAGGTTTTCCTGGGGATCTCTGGAGATCGCGGTTACGTGGTGTATCCCGAGTATCCTGTCTCTCTTCATCTTCTGTCATGGGTATATATTGGTTAGTTTCTTTATAAATTTACTTTGTAAAGCTCTATAGATAATACCATGCATAGCACCAATATATATTAGGGGTGGCGGGCCTGAAGGCGTTTGAGTTCATAGAGATAGAGGAGCTCCCGCCGAAGCCTAGGAGGAGCCATATCACAGAGATCAGGGGTAGCTACTACACCGTTGTGACTCCAACCTATCTTAGGGAGCTCTTCGATATAGCGGGGGAGTATATAGATATATTCAAGTATGCCGGAGGATCTATGAGGCTCCACCCCAGAAGAATTGTTCTAGAGATAAATAGGATGTGCCACGACTACGGTATCCAGGTTTCGACCGGTGGGTTCACGGAGAAGGTTCTATCCCAGGGGGTTGATGCCTTCGAGAGATATCTTGAGGAGGCTAAGTCCCTCGAGTTCGATATAGTTGAGGTCTCAAGCGGGTTTATAGAGATCGATGACAGGGATAAGGTTGAGATCGTTAAAGCAATTAAGCACTCGGGCTTGAAGCCTAAGCCGGAGGTCACCCTGGTTAAGGGTGCTGGTGGCGGTGTTGAGGGGTGGAGGACAGAGGATCTTTCCCACGAGCATATGGTTAGAGATATCGAGACATACCTCTCTGCTGGTGCATGGATGATCATGGTTGAGTCTGAAGGCATAACCGAGGGCGTGGATAAGTGGCGCACCGATATTATTGAGGATCTGGTTAGGAGGTTCGGTGTTGAGAGGCTCATGTTTGAGGCTGCCGAGAGGGATGTCTTCAGGTGGTATATCTACACCTTTGGCCCCCGCGTTAATCTCTTCATAGATCACTCACAGATCCTTGAGCTCACCGCCATCAGAACCGGGCTGTGGGCTCCCAAGGAGCCCTGGGGAAAGGTGAGGTTTGGGAGGTAATCTCCATTAGTGGATCCTGTACTCCCTCTCCATATCATATATATCTATATCCTCAACAGGCTTCACGAATACTATACCCCTCCCGGGCTTTATATCGATCTCATACATCCTAGTGTCGTGGTTCGTGTGCCTCATCTTCTCTATGATGAAGTACCTCTTGAGCTCTCCCCTAACTATCCTTCTCCTAAACCTGAATATCCCGTCGGCGATATGCTCCACGCCCCATCCGAAGGCCATTGCTGTGGTTATTGCGTACTGTGACACAAGGTAAGCTGTGAGGTTCCATTTACCCAGGATCCTTTTGACCGTGTAGCTGTATTTCCTGGCTAGGGCTGGCTTATCTAGCCAGAACGCAGAGATCGAGTCCACAACCAGCCTGGCCGGCCTGTAGCCCAGATGCTTCTTAGCCTCTATAACCTTACTGATCATGTGCTCAATATCCATCTCGGGGAGGCTCCAGGGATCTGTTGATTTGGGCTCTAGGGCATCTATAATGATCAGCCCCCTACCAAGGAAGGGCTCCCAGTCCCAGCCGAATGTCTTGGCTTGCTCAACTATAGATCCGCGATCCTGCTCAGTCGTAACGTAGATACCGCCGGAACCCTCAACAAGCCCCTGATGAATAAAGCGCATAGATAACACACTCTTGCCGGTGCCGGGCTCGCCAACAACAGCTACAAAGAAGCCCTCAGGAACCCCGCCATCAAGCATCGAGTCAAGCTCAAAGACGCCGGTGGAGATCCGTTTAACCATTGCAGGCCAAACCCGAATAAAGCAAACGTAAAGAAACAAATAAAAATCAGGATTAAGCTGTGGAGACATGGAGAAGCGCTTATATCTCATTAATATCTAAAAGCCAGAACGTAGGCAAGGATCTCTTAACCTCAATAGATCTATAGCCAGCCATATTGCCCTGACTACCTGCATGGAGCACAAATCTCGATCCAGAACCTTAAATACCGCATAAATGTCTAGACCACCAGAAATAAACGTTGAATCCAGCCTATAGGCATTTGCCGATCTGTGTATCCCACCACCTATAAATACCGAAACAACCTATTATCCACATAGACACATAAGCAATAAACCAAAATACACACCTTATAAGAGCATAATCCACAAAAGAAATAAGGGGCCCGTAGCCCAGCCAGGAAAGGGCACCGGCCTTCGGAGCCGGGGGTCCCGGGTTCAAATCCCGGCGGGCCCGCCACGTAGCATTCTATTATTGTTTGTATCGGGATAGAGGTAAGTAGCTTTAAGTAGAGTGCTTGTGAAGGAGTCGCCTAACAGTGTCTAGGAATTCTTCTAGTGATGGGTCTTGTAGGGGATGTACTTCTCCTCCTAGGTGTCTGTGGTGCGGATGCGTTTGAATTTCTGGGTGGTGCGGCCGGTTATCCCACCACTCCTCATTGTCATGAGCCCTCACGTAGTACCCGTAGGCTACGAGACTATCTCCTTGCCAGTACTCGCGTATCACCACTACCGTGTTGGCGTGAGGGATGTTTATCCTTACGTTTAAGTACTCTATGTCTTCTTTATCCATGGTATAGTGTTCAATGACTCTGACTACAGGATTGTACTCGCCTAGAAGCCTGTTGACTAGGTCTAATACGTGGCGTAGTCTCGTCAAACCCTCTTTATCCCTTAAGCATTGCTAATATACGCTTCTTTCTCTCCTCTAGCTCTCTGAGTCTCCTCTTCAGGTAGAGGTATTCCGGCCAGAGAAGATCTATCTCCGGGTTATCAATGCCTCTACTAGTGAGCAGTTTCTCTAGTTCCCTCCAATCCTCAACGCCTAACCTTGCAGCTATTCTTTGAAGCCTAGCCTCGACCACCGCGGCCTCTCTATTAATCCTTCTAAGCATTACCTCTAAGCTCTCACGTACAATCGGCTCCAAGAACCCACCCCGCTACATAGACTATTATTAAAACCAGTTAAAATATCGTTAGCTATACCCGTGATAAGAGTCGCTGCTATTCCTACCTCCGTCACCATCTAAGACTAAAAATAGCTTCAATCTAATTCTCGTTAATGTAATACATGCCTTCCCTAACTAAAATTTAAAAAACCATACTTTAAACAATATTTATTGTCCCATATACTAATAATGGGTATGAATTCCTATCGTAACTGTCCCAGATTATTATCAGCTCCTGGGACATTCCTTTATAAGTGCCAGTCTCCAGAGCCGGAGGTCCCGGGCTCGAATCCCGGCGGACCCGCCACTTAAATATCCCCTATATAAAGTTTCTCCTTCCTCCAAAGTAGGACCATGGCTTCTATTCTAGACGAGAACCAAGTTAGTTCCTTGCTTCATCACCGATAATCC
>JALXCO010000061.1 GCA_026990885.1 Desulfurococcales archaeon | reverse complement strand
AGCTCGGGGAGCGGTAAAAGGATCCTTTCTGCAGAGTCTCTATATAGATCAATTATTTTGAGGGCATCACCCAACACGGGCTCAACGACACCCTCAACCCTGTTCAGCGATACATTCTTCACCATAAGCCTGTAGGCGTCTGGATTAATATCTATAGAAATAACCTTTCTGGGTCTGGCATGCCTAGCTATAATAATCGAGAATAAGCCAACACCCGCAAACATGTTGATAACGGTCTCACCCTCGTTAACCAGCTTGGCTACCCTGATATGCTCAAAGCTTAATCTAGGAGATATATAGGTTCTGGAAACATCAACCTTGAACACGCATCCGTGTTCGCGATAGATGGTTTCGGTCCTTTTCTCGCCAGCAAGATGTATGAGTCTTCTTAACCTGTACTCACCCTCTACGGGGGCTACGGCGAGCCACACAGATCTTATATACTTAACGCTTCTGATTATCTCCTCCCCAAGCCTTCTAAAGGCATCTATATCGTCAAAGTCTACGGGTTTTCTAATTATAGCTATATCCCCAACCACATCCATGCCTCCATAGATCTTTTTAGCCGCATCCTCACCCAAAACCCTAGATGCGATCCTCCTTACTATACCAGCCAATTTAGGTATGTACCGCTCAAATATTCTCTACAACACACTTATATATCTCAGTCACCCTGACAAGCTCGTCAACGCTGTTATACTCGTCGGGCATATGGGCCACACCCTCAACTCCAGGGCCGTAGTTTATCACGTAAGACCCTACAGATCTAAAGTACACAGCATCGTTCCTGCCGAAGCTCATGTATATAGACGGCTCCAGATTAAGCCTGCTAACCACACACTCCTTGGTGGTCTCAACTATCCTAGAGTCTACAGGCGTAACTGATGCGGGAACAGCGCTCAAAACACTAAAGCTGTATCTAGCACCAACCATTCTTGCAGCTTGATCGATATGCCTCTTCAGCTCCTCTATAACGTCATCAATATTCTCCTCAGGAATAACCCTCCTATCATAGCTAAACACAAACTCGCCAGGAACAGTATTGTCTTTTCTAGCCAGAGACTCGGCGAATCCACCCAGATTTATGGTTGGTGAGACCCCCTCAGCCCTTTTCACAGGGTATCTCGTCTTCCTGGAGGATAAAACCTTCTCATAGCCATCTATAAAAGCTGAAACAAGCTTCGATGCCTTAACAAACGCGTTTTCACCGAACCAAGGAACGCTACCGTGAACCTGCTTACCGTGAACCGTAACTGTCCCTCTAACAAGGCCCTTATGGCCTATAACTATCCCCCTACTTGTCGATGGCTCACCGATAATAACGTGATCCGGCTTCACACCAACCTCCTCAACAAGGTACTTTGCTCCTATACCGCCGGACTCTTCGTCCGGAACAAACGATATCTCTACAGTGTATTTGGGTTCAGCGTACCCTAGATAGATGAGCCTGGTTAACCCAACTATAGAAGCTATCCCACCCTTCATATCCGTGGTGCCTCTCCCATAGATTCTGTCACCCTCCACAGTGGGGCTGAAGGGATCTCTAGACCAGCCGCTTCCAGGCGGAACAACATCGTAGTGCCCGTTGAAGTGTATTTTGGGGGTCCCCTTCCCGCTCTTAGCGTAGACAATCAACCTTGTATGCCCCTTATGCTGTGGGGAGTATGGATAGTGCTTATCTAGATACTCCTCGGGGACCTCTATAAGATCAACGTCGAATCCATTATCCCTCAATCTATCAGCCAGATACCTTGCGGCATCACCATAGTTTTTTCCGGGAGGATTAACTGTTGGGATCGCAACAATGTTTTTGAGGACATCCACCAGGTAGTCTCTAATCTTTTCAGAAGTTAGATTACCCATTAGATTCACCACGTATATGTTTCAATATGGCATTTTTAAGCTCGTACAGCCTATACCTCCCCTGCCTCAGCACGTCGTTAACTCTAGAGACATACTCGTCTATACGGTCAAGATCGATATATATCTCCTCCCCATCCCTCAGAATACTGATCATCGATACCCCAGAAATCAACTCAACAGTTATCCCCTTCTTACCCAAGCTAAATATACCGCTGTGCTTAAAGCCTGCATCCCTAGCCAGCCTGAGCATTTTATGTGCCGTCTTCAGATTTACGCATGATAGATGCATTATGGGGCCGGACACGACTATCCAGTATCTATATAGGGGTTTCTTCTCTATGATATATAATAGATCTCTTCCCGACAACCCGTAATGGGATTTATAGACAATGCTGGAGCCCCTCCTTCTCCAGGGATACTGGGAATCCACAATAGTGACTCTCCCAGTGCAGGAGCTCTTTGGGAAGACCCCCTCCAGCTTAAAGATCATTTTGAGAAGATCCAGAATCCCATGATCAAGGTAGCCTATATATAGATCCTCAAGCATCCTACTATAGAACCTATCCCTCTCCCGAAGCCACAGGTCTCTATCGACAATCATAAATCAACCACTATCAATACCAATATATTCCCTATAACTAATAACACATTAAAGGAGCAGTAGATAGAGAAACAGCTAGAGTAATCCAGTAAGCCAGGTCTAGGAATTATGTTGTGCAGCGCATGTGAAGCCAGGAAGGCGAAGATACTTCAGAACCATACAGGTAGAAAGCTATGTGAGCAGTGCTTCTTCAACGATATTGTTGAGAGGGTTCAGAGAGAGATTAAGAGGTATGGCATGATTGGTCAGGGCGATAGGATCCTTCTAGCAGTCTCCGGAGGGAAAGACAGCTTCGTGATGCTTGACGTATTGAGCCAGATATATGATCCCTCCAAGATGGGTTGCGCAACAGTTGTTGAGGGTATAGAGGGCTACAACAGGGCTGAGGATCTGGAGAAGCTAAGGAGATATGCGAGAGACAGGGGAATAGATTTCCACTCTATAGAGATCAAGGATATGGCTGGCTTAAGCGTTGATGAGATGGTTGATTTATCCAAAAGAAAAAACATGAAGATAGCCCCATGCACATACTGCGGGATATATAGGAGGAGAGGAATGAATGAGATAGCTAGAGAGTACGGATACACAAAAATCGCCACCGCACATAATCTTGATGACGAGGCCCAGACATTGATCATTAATATCCTTAGAGGAGACATAACCAGGCTACTCCAGCTATACCCCCTCAGGATCAGGCCCTCAAAGCTTTTTATACCAAAGATCAAGCCCCTAAGAAAGATATATGAGTGGGAGAACGCCAAGTACTCATACTATAAAGGCTTCATCCCCCAGGAAACAGAGTGCCCCCATCTATGGGCAATGCCCACCATGAGGGCCAGAATAAGGTTCACGCTATATAATATCGAGAAGCTAAAGCCAGGCATACTCCTGGAACTGATGGAGTGGTTCGATTCCCTCATGGAGAAGGTATATTCAGAGGAGAAGCCTAAGGATATAGAGCTACCCAGATGCAGTATATGCGGAGAGCCGACATCAGCAAACAGATCTATATGTAAAGCCTGTGAATTATTATTAGGATTGGGGGTTAGGGTTGGAGCCGAGGTTAACCAGAGACAAGCTATTAGAATCGGTAAATGAGATATCGAGAAGCCCCGTTAAGGTTTACAGTGCACTGGAAGACTTTAAAGAGATCTTGATTGAGGAGAGGAGGAAAACATCTCCAAGGGGGTTGGTTGTTGATGTATACACCAGTGCTCCCAGCAGGATCATAGTTTTCGGAGATATTCATGGGGACCTCGACACGATGCTGGAGCTTCTAGATAGGTCGGGTTCCTTTAGCGAGCTGGAGAAAGACGCTAAAGTAGTGTTTCTGGGGGACTATATAGATCGGGGTCCCAAGCAGATAGAGACACTGCTGGCTATATACCTTATCAAAAAAGAATATGGGGATAAAGTGGTTACTCTAAGAGGGAATCATGAACCCCCAGACTATCTACCGGTGAATCCACACGACTATCCATACCAGCTGAAGGCGAGATACGGTGGTGTTGATGGCGAGAGGATATATGGGGTCTCGAAGGAGGTCTTCGATCTACTGCCACACGCCTATATAGTGGAGGGTAAAGCTGTATTTCTTCATGGAGGAATACCCGTGTTCAGAACAAAGGAGTGTGGAGGCGACTATAGATGTATACTTGATGTTGGGCCTCACCCAAGCAAGGTGCTTGAGGAGATCCTATGGAACGATCCCGTAGACGATGAAGAGATAGAGTTCACACCCTCTCCCAGAGGGGCAGGATATCTTTGGGGTCCCTCGTTGACGGATGAATTCGTATCCAAGACAAATGTGAAGATCATTGTGAGGGGGCATGAACCTATATGGAGCGGATATAAATTCAACCATAGAAATAGGGTGGCCACTGTGTTCTCTAGAAAGGGGAGCCCATACTATAATGCATACGCATCCGTAATGATTCTCAGCGTGGATGATATGAGGTATGAGATACTAACTATCTAGCTTAAGTGGAGAGCATAGCTAGTCCTCTATCTCGATATCTATAATGGCTTCAGATAAAGGATCAACTTTAATCTCATACAACTCACCATCTACCACAGCTTTAACCTCTATATAGCCTTCATCATATTTGATCTCAACTATCTCGGCATTGGGGAAGCTTTCACGAATTACCTCCTTAACTCTAGAGTAGTCGCTACTATAGATATATCTACTCTCATCCTCACCGCGTGACTCTTTGATGTAGTAGCCCCGAGATATATTTTGCGTTGATGCAGAATGCTTATACACATGGATAGACGCCTCACCCCCAACATCACCAATATAGTATTTCTCGAGCAGACTGATCGCTGCAGAGGAGTGAACATTATAGAATATATCTGTGGCGTCTCTACCACAGTATGGCTCTATAATACCGCTACCTCCAGGATGCATAGGTATGTACCGGGTTATATCGTAGACCCTGCCATTAACCACGATCCAGCAGTCGCTCAGAGAGTTATGCTTAGAGATCTCGTTCCACGTGAGAGAAAGTGTTTCAGCACTTAGAGCACCGCGGTTTTCTGAAGCATTATCTATAGCCGAAGTAGATGTCTCCACCCTACCTAGGCTCGAGGGACCCCACGTGGAAGTGGTTTCCCCGCTTGGGCTGGCTGTCTCATTAAGCTGTATTTGAGGTAGCAGGGGTTGTGTTGCCCCCTGTATAAATAGGTAGTAGATTACCCCCAGCAGTATAAAGATCAAAGCTAGTTGCCCTCCAATAATTATTTTGCTGGCTACACTACTTCTCTGGCTAAGGATAATTAAGGCGGCAAGGACATGTATAAATAGGGCTGGCGCCGCTATAGCTGGAACCACTATAGAGTGTATGAATCTTACTGTTGAATAGTCAAATACCGTTGCAGCTAGTGGTGTAGCCAGGATAACTCCCGTAAGGAAGGCGGCTAGGGACCCCGCGAATAGGATCCATGCACTTTTCCTAGAGATATTTATAAGCCTTCTTATTGCTCACCACCGTTAGGTGTTTAGGCATTACATAATTATAAGTATTTGCTTAACGAGGTTAAGCAAATGATTTAACGCTGTTCCCGTGTATCTGTTTTATTCCTATCTACATTTCTCAAGGCTCCTCATTATTTTATGTTTGGCTTCCTCGAAGTTCCTGAAATCGATCCATGCCTGAAGGAAAATGATTTTTCCGATCCTTTCATAGATCTTCTCTATATGGATCGTTCTATCATCAATATACACAATCCTACACAGCTTGAAGCTCATGCCGGTATCGCTTTTAATGCTGTTAAGAAGCTTCTCCAGCATCAAATGCTTGTCTGGATGATACTCAATGGCGTGGTAATCAAATAGATCTAGCAACCCAAAAGCCCTTAGAGCCTCAATAGCTTTATCCCTGTAATTCCAGCTTAAGGTGGAGATAACCCCATTGTTTTCCCTAGCCCACCTCACCAGCTCAACCATATCTTTCTTCAGCGTTACTTTAACACCGTTTCTATCGGCTATCTGGAGATCATTTATCCTTCTGAAGGGCGGCTCCAGCTCCGAAATATTTAGATGGTCCCATAGCGTCCCGTCTAGATCGACGAGAAGAAGCCAGTCAGCTTTCTCCCTCATAGTATATCCAATTCTCTAGTGAGGGCTATATGGTATATAAGCTATTGCGTTTTTGGAGGGTGTCCCCGATCTACAGTTAGGTTTTTAAGCCTCCTAAATCTAAAAATAACTCCGGCGATAAGGGATGTGTATTCACTAATATAAACCCATCCACAGGCATAGAGAGTGTAGGAATATACTATAAGAACTTATCTAGATGCAACCCATACGGCAAGGCTTATAATATATCGAAACCAAAGCAAATGGGTGGTATTTATTGCATGTAGAATTAGGTTCGCAATACCTAAAGGCTCTCTCGAGAAGGCAGTAAACGATTTTCTCGATAGAGCAGGCTATAGACTAGCCGGTAGAGAGAGGAGCTATAGGCCGAGAATCAACGACCCGGAGATATGCGTCAAGATACTGAGGCCGCAGGAGATACCTGTATATGTTGCTGAGGGACTATACGATGTAGCGATCACTGGGATGGATTGGGTTATAGAGAATAAGCTGAGGGATAAGATAGTAAAGCTGCTGGATCTTGAGTTTGGAAGGGTGAAGCTTGTTGTAGCCGTTCCAAGGGACCTCCCATATAGCTCTACAGACAGCCTTATAGACGGGTACTTCAGAGAGAATAGGACGCTCAGGATAGCTACAGAGTATCTAAATATATCTAGAGAATTCATAATGGAGAGGGAATCCTACAGAAGGATTTATGGCGGCAGAAAGCCGGTTATAATATCTCCATGGTTTAGGGAGGGTGACAACGACATGATCCAGATAATACTGTCTTTCGGAGCGACGGAAGCGAAGCCTCCAGAGGAGGTTGACGCTATAATCGATATAACCGAGACGGGTATAACGCTTGAGAACAACAATCTTAGAGCTATAGATACTATACTGGAGTCTCAAGCCATATTGATCTCCAACCCATCAAGCCTTAGGGACCCGGATAAAAGAGAGAAGATAATGGATATGGTTGCGTTATTCAGAGGTGTTGTTGACGGAAGAAAGAAGTACCATATATTCCTTAATGTGAGGAGGGACAACCTGGAGAAGCTGCTAGACATATTGCCGGCCCTCAAGAAGCCTACGGTGAGCCAGCTGTCGGATCCTGAGTGGTACGCTATAAACACTGTGATAGATAAGGATGAACTGCTGAAGATTCTGCCCACGATCAGGAAGCTCGCCCAGGGTCTGGTGGTTTATGAGCCGAAGCTGGTGATCCCTCTAGAAAAGATATGATATGGGGTGTTTTGGAGTGAGGATAATTAAGGTAGCGTCAAGAGATAAAGCTAGAGGGGTAATAGAGGAGATAAGGGAGATCAGGAGCCCAGTAAGGTACTTGGAGCAGGTTAAATGGATCGTGGATAAGGTGAGGATAGATAGAGATAGGGGGCTTATGGAGCTAACCAAGAAGTTTGATGGAGTAGATCTAGCTGAAGTAGGGTTCCAGATAACCAGAGACGAGATAGAGTCGCTAGCCAGTGAAGCGCCAAAGGAGCTTATAGATGCTCTCGAGAAACTCAGAAGCAATATAGAGAGCGTCGAGGTCCCCCTTATAGAGAGCCTCAAAAAAGTCGAGGGGAAGATAACTATAGACCCGGATATATCCATCGATACATCGATTAAACCCATAGATAGGGTGGCGTGCTACATACCAGGAGGCCTCGCATCGTATCCGTCTACAGCGGTTATGTGTGGAACGGTAGCCAAAATAACTGGAGTCCCCGAGGTGGTTGCATCAGTCCCTCCAAAGGGATTGACCCCGGCTATTGCTGCAGCTCTGAAGGTTGTGGGGTTCACTAGGGTATATAGGTTGGGGGGTGCACAGGCTATAGCGGCGCTGGCCTACGGCACTGAAAGCGTTGATAGGGTCGACATGATAGCTGGTCCTGGAGGTGCGTATGTGAGCGCGGCTAAGTATCTTGTGTCCAA
>JALXCO010000060.1 GCA_026990885.1 Desulfurococcales archaeon | reverse complement strand
CCACGTCGAGGGCTAAAAGCATAATTATGGTTGCCGCCTTCGCTATAGCTATAGGCATATTTATAGATCCTAGAGCTCTGGGTATAGGGCTCACCCTAATAATTCTCGTTGTCGCTGTAGAGCTGTACGTTAGGCTTGCCATATCGCTGCTTACAAGATCAGCTGCTAGGGTCTCAACAAAAGTGGGCATCGAGGGCAGAGACTCCCAGGTGGTTTTCGTTATATGCAACAGCTCCTTTATCCCGATCGCCTTTGTGGAGATCTCACTCGAGTATCCAGAGTACTTAAGGCTTGTAAAGGGGTCCCGTGGAGGGATAACCCTCATACCCCCAAGAGGCTGTATAGAGTACTCCGTGTGGTTCGCTGGCAGGGCCGGCATGCATAGGATTGGGCCTTTAAGGGTTGTTGTTAGAGATCCGTTTGGTCTTTTCAGGAGCTCTGTCTTCAGGATAGATGTATATGCCTACCTCAAGATCTATCCCAAGATCCAGCCGATAGATATGGCTGGCCTATCTATATACACGAGGAGCGTGGGGATCACCAGGTCGAGAAAGCCGGGCTACGGCAACGAGTTCTATGGTGTGAGGCAGTATAGGGAGGGTGATGAGGTTAGAAAGATCCATTGGCTACGAACCCTGAAGTACGGGAAGCTAATCATTAAGGAGATGGAGCAGGAGACATCCCTACATATATTCTATCTTATACTCGCGTCTGGCCAGATGTTTATGGGGCCCTACTACAACGCTCCATACGAGCATATAGCCCGCATCGTCTCCTCGGTTGCGCTCTACACAGCCAGGAGGGGCGACTTTATAGGTGGTGCTGTGGTCGATTCCAGCGGTGTTAGGTATACCAGGCTCTATAGGGGTTGGGAGGGCTATAGGAGGATCCAGAAGCTTGTTGCCGAAACCCTTTTCTCCCCAAGCAGTAATGCCCTTAACGTCGACTCGGATCGTGTGCTGAAGCTTGTTTCAGGGATTCTCCCAAGGGAGAGGAATCTGGTCATGATCTTCACCACGTCCCAGGGGGTTTCTAGGGATCTCGTGATCGATATATATAGGGGGCTAGTCTCGCTGAGGAACCTGGCCTACGTTATAGTCCCTATACAGGCCCTCTACGAGGCGATTGAGCTGCCTAAGTGGGCTAGGCTTGTGTTCAGACTGAAAGCCTCTGAGAGGCTTGAGTCCGAGTTCAGGTATATCAAGGATCTAAGAAGCTACGGTGTTAGAGCCCTTGCACTGGATCCTTCCAACGCCGTCTCTGAGCTTATGAGGATTATAGCATCGACCCTATGACGTGAGGTTTCTCAGGTACAGCTTCCCGCCGATCAGGGTTATAACTATGCTTATAACCGCTATCTTTATGATCGATATCTGGGGATTTATATCCACAAATAGGTTATCGGTGAAAACCCACCTATATACGCCCGCGGCGAGGGACACAGGGTTATTCACCATCAGCTGGTAGAGC
Source organism: Desulfurococcales archaeon (assembly GCA_026990885.1). Classification (GTDB taxonomy): domain Archaea; phylum Thermoproteota; class Thermoprotei_A; order Sulfolobales; family AG1; genus WANO01. Next base: position 877 of record JALXCO010000060.1, on the reverse strand, counting down.
GGGTAGGGGAGGTACTCTCTGATTAGTTTATCGGGGTAGAAGACGTTTGAGAAGAAGAATAGCAGGAAGTATGTGAAGCTCCTCATGGTTGCCTGGAGATCGAAGCTCCTCACAGCGGTAGATATCGTTATTGATAGACCAGACATCGCTATAGTTAGAAGCACTGATGTGGCCAGTAGATAAGGGATCTTCCATGATGGGGGGACCCCCTCTATAATGAATAGCAGGGCTATAAAGGGTATCTGGTATATCAGCCCCCTAATCGAGCCACCGATTATTCTGCCTGCCGCTAGCTGGAGTCTCGTTATGGGGAGCGTGAGGAGGTACTGTGTGTACTGTCTCCTAACCTCCACACCAACCTCCCTCCCTATCGAGAATGCGGAGGCGAAGATCGCTATAGCCGCTATTCCCGGTGCGATGAACCTGAAGTAGTCCGGTATATAGCTCCTATTAACGATATTGTTGAATATTAGGGCGAATATGAATAGGTCGGTTAGATTCATGCTTATCAATCCAGCAAGCCACCACCTATACTTCCAGAACCTCTGGAGGTCCCTTAAGGCTATCACTATTGTCCCTCTACCTATTAGGCTCATCATTTCCAGCCGCCACCCTCAACCTTCTTCTCGATAAGAAGGATCGTTAGGGACGAAAGCCCTATAGAGAATCCGAAAATATACATAGCCATAGATAGGGGATCAGATATGGTTATAGACCTAAAGTCCTCGAAGAAGAAGAACACTCTGATAAGATCGGTTATGTGCGACAAGGGGTTAACTATAGCTGCATAGTAGTATGGCTGAAAAACACTCAACACGACTGCTGGATAGAATATTGTGCTCAGCCTCAGCAGGAGGGCGTCTATGATCCCGAACAG
>JALXCO010000059.1 GCA_026990885.1 Desulfurococcales archaeon | reverse complement strand
GCTTGAGAGTCTATGAAGAGCTAAAAATAAGGGGATACAGCGTACAGGCAATTATTGAAGAGCTACGCGGCGCTTCAGATAAAGAAGTTCTTAGAATAGCAACAAATAACGGCAAAATAATAGTAACTATGGATAAAGATTTCGTGAAGCTCTGTTGAGGAGCATACTTTATGGACGGAGCAGACAAGAGCCTTTTGGAGATGAGAGTGGCTAGCGAATCTCTCAAATGGTCCCGAAGAATACTTGGCCTAGTCCTTTCCACAACTCTAATCCTGATCTTGCTCTTCACCATTTTATATATGAGAAGCGGCAACACAGGATATCTGATAGCAATTATTGTGTTAGCAGCTACAATACCCCTAGACACTGCCCTCATTATAGGGCTAATCCGCTCTAATGCGCACAAAATAACTGAGTACGCTACTAAGATGCTTAGAAGCATTAATCATAGAGGCGGTGCCGTGAAGGGGCTGCCTTGTGGGGTTCTCTTAGCTCTCAAGGTTCAGGGTGGGCATATTCATGCGATTATATGCATTAGCAGGGTTGAGATAGCTAAGGTTACGCTACCTGTCGTTAATCCTGTAGGCTCAATTATAAGGTTTCCTAGACTAGGTAGACAATCTATAATAAAGCTATCTTTGACACGTTGCAAAAGAGGGTTCGAGGAGGGTGCATGGAGCATCATATCTATAGACCCTGACAAAGGCACAAAAGCAAAAATATATGGAAACGTCAGATACTCTTATAAAATATGTAATCGTCCAATAGAGGCTACCGATATCGAAGAAGTTATGGATATGGTTCTAAGCTGATATATGGTGTTATATAGATCCAAAATCCACATGTGCTATGCAGCGGCACCACAGGCCTAAAATCCAAAGCGTATTCTGTACAGGTACCCTGGGTGAAAATAAGCTCTAAAGGAAAAACGTGGGTTGTCTATAGATCTATAGAGATAGAGTGAGGAATTAAATATAGGGGATGGTGCGGGGGGTGGGATTTGAACCCACGCAGGCCTACGCCATCGGGTGTCTTACCCCCAGGACCCCTCTATGCTCTAAATTATAGATAGATTTTGGAGGCTTATAATGATTTAGTATGCGCCGCTAACTATATATATTTCGTCTTCGTCTCTATTCTTCTCCTCGATGGTTCTAATCATTACCGCGTCTCGTGAATCTATCTTTAGAGGCTTCTCAACCTTTGCTTTAACGCCTTTTATTGATAGCTTTCTAACAACTCTGAAGCCGAGTGCATAGATCTGTCCGTAGCTATATGAGTTTTTTAGGTAGATATATATCTTTTTGTTATTCTCATCTATTTTATCTATATCTATTTTCAGCTCCTTAAATATGCTTCTAAGCGTATTGGCGATGGATCTCGGCATCTTAGTCACACGCTTCCAGCTCTTCCATCGAATACAATGCTAATAGCTCTAATAGATGTTAGCACATATGCTTCTCTAGGATCCTCTGCACCTCTACTATTCCTGAACCTATCTCTATGTCTGCACCGAGCTTCCTTAGGGACCTCTCTAGAGACGCTATAGTTGATACTGCATCGTTGAAGTTAACGGATCCCATATGCCCTATCCTTATGCTTTTGTCTTTCAGCTCGGGATGGATAGGGTTTGCTATAACTATGTTTCTTCGCATCATCTCAGCCCGTAGCTTCCTTGGATCTATACCCTCAGGAAGATATACAGCAGTTAATGTGTTTGATGCGTAGTGATCGCTCTTAACGACTGTAGATAGCCCCATACCTCTGACCCCGGATCGTATCGCCTCAGCAACTATTCGGTGTCTCTCGAACCTGTTTTCCATACCTTCACTTAAGATGCTATCGAGCGAATACTTTAGCGCGGCAATTAGATGGGTAGCTGGTGTTGAGAAATACTTTACCTGCCTATCTATGTAGGATTCCATTACATCACTCCAGTTATCTATATCTATATAGTAGCCTCCCCTATACCTGTTCCTTTTTATTCTATCGAAAACCTTGTCGGTTCCGAAAACAACAATCGCTAAGCCTGGCGGGGTCTCTAGAGCCTTCTGGCTTGCAGAAACTACAACGTCTACACCCCATCTATCCATATAGAGTTCTTCGGCACCAACACTTGATACTCCGTCGACTATAAGGATCTCGTCTCTAGATCTTAGCAGAGCCGCGAGCCTTTCAAGATCTATTCTTAAGCCAACACTAGTCTCCACATGAGACACTAAAACAGCTTCATAGCTTCCACTATCAAGGGTTTCAGCGATCTTTTCTATATCTACCGGTTCACCAACATTGCTACTTCTCAATATACGGGCTTTATAGCCGTGGTGTTTCGCGATCTGGATCCATC
>JALXCO010000058.1 GCA_026990885.1 Desulfurococcales archaeon | reverse complement strand
GCGAGCAATGCACCAAGCATTTCATGGTTTGTCCTATGTATAGAATTACCTATATCATGAAGATACGCGGCCATCAAGACAATGATCTTTGCCTCCTCCATGCTTGATGATATCTTGTCCCTAATGCTTGATGGTACAATGCCTTTTCCTGTTAATATATCGAATATCTCTAGAGCAGCACCCGAAACGATTCTTGAGTGGACAACCCCATGATCATTATACTTAAGTCTAGTAACGGTCATTACGTTGCTCATTCTAAGGAGCTCTTGAACCTCTATATCCTCCTCAAGCAACCTATATATCTTTTCCAGTATAGGTGAACTAGATATATGCTTCTCTATCAACTCAACAGATACTATAGACACCCTCCACACCTTAGAGCATTAAAGCAGTTTTTTCAGCAGGATAACACCTATAGGTATTATAATTAGCAGAGCCAATAATAGAAGATCTATATAATAGTATACAGCCCTCTCTGCATCGTTCGCACCACCATCTATAAAGGTCTCCGTATTGGTATCTATAGCAGGAGTCTCTATAGTTATAGTATTAGAATCAACGTTTCTATCCATCCCCTCTTCCTGCTTCTGTATACTTCCTTTCTGCTCCTGATAATCGTTATCAGGAACTCTTTCTTGCGCTACAGCTCTATTCATCTTATTAACTATTAGAAATCCATATAGTTTCGATAGAATCAGGCTTAACTCATAGTATTCTATGGAGTTCAGAAAATCATTCTGACTAAAATAGTCGTCTCCTGCATATATGTATAGTCTAAGAGGTAGGGGAGCCATATAGTTTAGATTTTGATAATCACCCAGCGTGTATCTCGTCTCCATTCTAAGTGCATGGGCGATGCTTGAGAGATTGAGATTGAAGATCTTATATATAGTTATCTGGGAATACATTATGGATTCTATGCTGTGCGATATAGATCCTACAAAATCATTTATATTGATCAATTCACCAGCTTTATCAAGCTCCTCAAGCGAGCGTGAAAGCTCCTCTGTCGATGCACCAATTTCTCTAGCTAGCGAAGTAGCGTAGCTCGATGATGTCTTAGCGAAGCTGAATATCCATCCAGCAAGATCCCTGAGATCATTGTAGGATACATAGAAAGTATCATATACATCGTAGCTCTCGAGCAAGCTAAACCATATATCTATACTAACCAGTCTACCATCCACGTAGGATATATAGTATAGCGCATCTACATAGTTTCTGTCCTTAATCAGATCCAGCGCGGTAGCTATACTATTATTTGCGTTATCTATCCTCCTGTATATCTCGGTTAGTAGAGACAGTCTAGAGAGAGTTAGGTTGCGCGAATCTAGATAGCTATAGTATCTATCAAGTATTTTAGATAGATCCCTCTCAACAGATTCAAGCTTACCCAATAAGTACTCTCTAGCATCGTCAGCCTCCATGCCAGCTATTTTAATAAGATCTTTAACGTAGCTTAAGATTATATATGCATTCAAGACATATGATAACGCCATATATAGGTTTTTTCTATAGTAGTCAAGAGATCTATTATATATGCTTTCAGCCCTATCTATAAGCTGTGATATATACGTGTTCAGTCCCGGATCTATAGTCTGCCTATTTGAATCATAATAGTTGAGAGTCCCAGAATAAAGCTCCAGATAACGGTCCCTGAAACCGTAATACATGTTGGTGAGCATCTCTTTCTCTAACGAGATCAAAAAAGGCTCTAGATAAGCGGTATCGTTGTATTCATCATTTATGAAGTATTTTATGACATCCCTAAAGCTTGATGCCTCATATATCTCGCCACCCAGATCCCTAGCTAGCGCTGAGACATTTATGGTTTCAGGTATATTCTCAACAATAACTATAGGGCCAATACTTCTTTCAACCTGCCTTACAACGTTATAGATGCTCTGCCCAAAAGGAATAACAACCCTATAGTAGCCATTTTCGATCGCAGCCCTAACCTTTTCTGGTATACCTCCAACCGGACCTATTAATCCGTCTGGAAGTATCATGCCTGTACCTGCAGTATATCTATTGATGCTTTTATTGGCTAGTGCAGAGTATATAGCTATAAATAGTGGAACACCAGCTGAGGGACCACCTATCACTGGGGAATCTATATCTATAGATATAAGTATGTCGTACCTAGATATATCAACTCTCGAGTAATACGAAGCCAGCAGGGCAGCGACTCTGCTTGCTGCCTGGAAATCGATCTGGCTTAACGGCTCTGTAGAAACATATACCCTACCGCTTCCGGGATAGATTACTTTAACATTTATATTGGTCACCACCCCTATGCTCGTGCCATTTTTATCAAAACCAACAGCAAGCGCTGGTAGCGTAACGGTGCTTACCACATATATCTGCTCCTGGGAATAAGCTACATTAAGCAGGTGTTGTGTGAGGAGTAGAAGTAGAGCTATTGAGATGATGACCGGATCTACTCTTATCATTTCCCCCATATGAATATTTTACACTTTAAGGAAACATATTTTTGAATGCGGCCTTCAACTAATTTATTACTTTTCTCCAATGAAAAATTATGGATTATAGATGGTTCTCTATCTGATAAGGCTAACAGGAGAGATCGCTCTGAAAGGGAGAAGAAGGGGGTATTTCGAGAATAGGCTTGTTTATAATATTGAGTCTCTCCTCAACGATCTCAACGTAAATTACCGGATCGACAAGATAGATGGTGGGAGGATACTTATATATTCATCGGACGATGTTTCACAGGATCTTCAAAGAGTATTTGGGATAGTAGAGATATTAAGGGTTAGGGAAGGAGAGCTTCAAAACCTAAAAGCAATTGGTGAAATGGCCCTCAATGTATATTGCAGCAAGATAAAGGGGAGAAGCTACGCCGTTAGAGTTAGGAGAGTTGGAAGCCATGAATTCACATCTCTAGATGTAGCTAGAGAGGTTGGCGCCAAACTTGCTGTATGTGGCGGGTACGTTGATCTAGAGAACCCAGAAATCGAGATATATATCGAGATAAGGGACAATAGATTCTTCATAACATCCAGTAAGGAAACGTTTAAGGGGTATGGAGGTCTCCCGCTAGGAGTATCCGAAAAGGTTATTTCGCTATTTTCCGGGGGGTTTGATTCGACCGTTGCGTCTTGGATGGTTATGAGGAAGGGGTCCCCAACAGATTTTCTCCATATAGCGCTTGGATCTATAGACAACGTTCTAGCTACAGGTAAAGTAGCTGAGAAGCTAGCTAGGATGTGGAGCATAGGGTATAGGCCCAGACTAATAATAGTTGATGGAGCCGAACTGGCTTTTGAGGTGAGGAGAAAGCTACCGCCACACTACTGGCAGATCGGGCTGCGGAGAGCTATGTACGAGGTTGCTTCACACCTGATTGATAGATACGGTGCTAAAGCCATAGTGACTGGTGAATCTATTTGGGAGGCGACAAGCCAGACAATCACTAATCTTAACGCCGCTCAAAAAGACCTTGATGTAAACATAATAAGGCCCGTAATAGGATTCGATAAAGATGAAATAATAGACATGTCTAGAATGATAGGGACTTATGAACTAAACAACAGGGTTAAAGAGAGCTGCTTTCTCGGCTCATATCCGCAGCCTCAGGTGAATATCGAGAAGTTCATTAGGTACTATAGCCAGATCGGTTCAGATACCATAGATAGGGCTGTAGACACTGCAATAGATCTAGACCTCTATGGAGACTGGGTAGGCAATCTCCGGAGCTGGATAGATCACAGCTTAATAGAGGTGGATACAATACCATCTAACTCAATAATAGTGGATGTTAACAGGCTCCATGGTAGTGGTGTGGTGAAGGGTTTGAAGGATCTTGAAGATCTGGAGAAAGAGAAGGATAAGGAGATAATTCTAGTATGTGAGGAGGGTGAAGCAAGCTTCACAATGGCTAGATTGTTGAGGGAGAAGGGGTTTAAGGCGTATAGTCTTCACGGGGGATACAGGAGGTTAAGGGAGCTTGGAGTAAAAATAGACTAGTTTAGATTACTTTAGTGATGTTTGATTTTGTTTTGAGTAGCGTGAAATAGATCTTCATGTGCTTGGCGTAGCTCGAATTAACAATCTTTATCGCAAAGAGAAATGTTTCTAGATTGGGATCTGTTATCAAGTTATATACTATACGGTCATCTATAATGATAAAGGGCTGCTCTATAGGGGGGCCACTATAGATCTCTATAACGCCCCTACCCTCTATCGGCTCATCCTTAAGTAGCTTAAAGTAGTTCACTATATGTCTACCGATCCCTGTTTCCTCAGATACATAGTATCGGATAGCTACGCCAGACTTTACGGCATTGATTATGGGTTGGATGAGCTTTCTCCAGCTTATCTTTATAGGGGACCTGCTGGTTACTATAATGATTTCTTTCTTCACGTTAGCTAGATCAATTATAAGGGAGGACTCGAGATCCTCAAGAGTGTTTATTAATGAAACCTTGGCGAGCTCAACCTCCTTGTCGTCGCTCAGGCGAGCTACAGCAACCTGATCCACTATCTTCACAATCCTATCAGCCTTCATCTCTAGAGCTCTATATGTCTCATTTAGCTTTCTATAAGCAACCTCCTTAATGTCTCTCGCACCAACAGTTAGTGGTCTGTCGGAGACCTCGTAGGCAAGCCCTTTGGACATGAGGGATTTTACTACTGTATAGCATTTTGATCTGGGGATCTTGGCTAGCTGCGACAGCCTCGAGATCTTGAGGGGACCACTAATAAGAAGTGTTATATATGCGCGTGATTCATAATCGGTTAGCTTCAAAAAATCCTTTAGGTCGCTTATTATGAAATCAATATTATCTATGGAGCTCATACCTAGCTTTCACATCTATAGTTTTCATAGCATAAATTAAATCTCTTAGCCAAGCTACATAGAGCCCTAAGAGGAACCAGCGCCTTCTTGCCGTCCTCGGTCTCAACTATAGCTATCTTATCCCTCAGCGTTATCCTGGCTTTAATGCATCGGCTACTCATCTATAGCTATCCCGAGCTTTCTGATCTTCGAGGCCATAGCGCCCCATCTCTCCTTAAACTTCCTTGGGACTAGTGGGCGTACCCTCTTAACATCTCTCCTAGGAACGTAGCCCTTCTCCATACCCGGGAGAGCGAATGTCCCGTCTGGCATCTCTATAAGCTCGTCGTTCTCGATTAGCCTGATCAGAACCTTCCTCAGCCTATCCTCGCCGGCCAAACCGCTGAAAATAGCCCTAAGCTCCTTCCATGAAAGCGGTTTACCAGAGCTTTTTATCTTGTTCTTCACGAGATCAACAAGCTCCTCATCGTCTGGAGCTCTCATAACTATAATATCGTCGTCCTCATACATTATGTTCGCTTCAATATCGCTTCCGTTTCCGTTTTTACTTCCTTTTTCTGTTTTAGGGTAAGACATATATATCCCCATATAATCATTGGCGCACGTGTATATAAAAATTTATTTCTTAGATTGTATAATTAATTAAATTCAATACGGATTATACCGAATTAAACTCTGCTTTACATTAAGGCTACCATTACATTATTATCTATATTTATATAAATTCATTTCCATATAGTTATATATATGTCTGATAAGGTTCATGCGGTATTAATCAATACCCAAGAATATCTATATAAATCAATTTAAACCTATATAGATCGCTACCAGCATATTTAGTTGCGGAGCCCAAGCGGTATAAGGGTTACAGCTATTTATTACTTTCAAAACCCTAATAATACTTGTTCTAAAACTTTACAAAGAAAATTCTAAGAGGTAAAAACTATGGCAAGTAGCGCAGGCCATGGAAACAGATATAGATGCCTCAAATGCGGCTTTACCCTGGATGAAGACCCCAGAATATGGAAGTGCCCAAAATGCGGCTATATTCTAGATCTAGTATATGAATATGGAGACACCCTACCCGAATACAAGGAGCTATTTAGATGTAGCAGAGGAATATGGTGCTTCAGCAACCAAATACCTAGATACAGCTCCACATACAGCCTTGGGGAAGGGCTAACTAGAACCAGGGTAATAAGGATCGATAACCTAGATATAGTAGCTAAGCTAGAGCTCTATAACCCAACAGGAAGCTTTAAGGATAGAGGAACAGCAGTAGCTATATCGATGGTGAAGAGCCTGGTGGGTGGAAACAGCATCAAGGTGGTTGAGGATTCATCGGGCAACGCTGGCTTATCGACCTCATGCTACGCAGCATACACGGGCTTAACCCCCGTGATAGTTGTGCCTAGAACCGCTCCTAGAGGCAAGATCAATGCTATAGAGCTGTGTGGAGGCAACATAATTGTTGCCCATAACAGGGATCACGCCTCTGAGGTCGCTAGGGAGCTAGCGGATAGGGAGGGATACATATATCTACCACACACATGGCTACCCCATTTCGTTGAGGGGATGAAAACCATAGCCTATGAACTCTACCTGGAGCATGGGGAAGAGCTAACCCACATATTTATACCTTCATCAAGCGGCTCTGCATTGATAGGTGTGTATAGGGGCTACCTAGATCTCTATAGATGGGGGTATATAGCATCGATACCAAAGATTATAGCGGTTCAAAACACATATGCATACCCGCTATATAGGTTGGCAAAGAATAGAGAGCCTGAAATAGTTGAGGAGCAAACACTAGCCGATGGGGTATCCCTAAAGAACCCGCCTAGACTGCTTGAGATGAAAAAGGCCATTGAAAACAGTGGCGGCGACGTTATCGTGGTTAGCAACAGCGAGATCAGGCATTCAGTTAAAACATTGATTACACAGGGCATACTGCCTGAACCCACATCGGCATCTGCACTGGCTGGACTGATTAAATACAGTGTGTATGTTGAGAAACCTGATCGTCCAGCGATCCTTATAACAGGATCAGGGCTAAAAATGATAGACACACTAAAGCAAATAGCAACATAGAGCAGAAGACAAAATTAATAAATCCATAGAACTAATCATTACAATATGGAAATAAAGCAACCCCAATACATGCATCCAGGGGCCGTAGTCTAGCTTGGCTAGGATGCGAGGCTTGGGCCCTCGTGGTCCGGGGTTCAAATCCCCGCGGCCCCACTAAATAATTTTCAATTCTTAAAGGATTCGATATAAATCTATGATTGATAACAACTATGGCATTATAAGCCATTTTTAAGTAGCTATATTAGGCTTCAAGTTACGGCTTAAATACAACAGAGTTCCTCCCTTAAGAGTTTTATGGTTCTGGTTGAGAGGGTTTTTCCTAATTTAAAACAGTAAACCGCTACTTTAGCAATAACCCTTAATCGTTATCTTAGCGCTAGATAATATACTTACTTACAAGAATGTCAAACTCGCATGTTTCAAGATCTAATATTCTGAAATTTTTATGTTAATTTAATTAGATGGACAGCAAAGAAAGATCTTAACTTAATTAACATAATACTTCGAAGCTTTATAATTCTACTTACTTTAAGTTTATTAACTATAATAATAAGTGATGTATGCTCCATTCTTAGATTAAGCTTGTGGCTATCTGTTCATAGTTAAACGATCTTTACCTTCACTTAGTATCCTAGCATTTTGTAGCATGACCAATTATACTTGAAGTCTTGATCTTGTGTGATCAGTTCCTCATCCCTATTTATGACTATCGCAGCTATCAATAGATCAGAGAAAGTCTGTGGTTTACCTATTTTAAGGAGTTCTAATTGAAGCTTATGTGCTAGGATGAAGTCTTGTTTTGTGGGGAAATATTATTCCTCCATAGAGGTGTTTGCGATAGACGATCCTAGGATATTCAACCAACATAACAACTGTTATATCTTCTTTAATGGATTCTTTCGACTTAACTTTATTGATAACCACACTTGTATCTAGTATTGTCATTTTAATCTCTCCTTCTCCTTAAGCTCTAGATGCTCTATATCGTATGTTTCGATTTCCTCAACCAGATCTTCAGGTTTAACACTAAGCTCCCTTCTGAGCTCATCAACACTAACTCTACCTCTTAGTCTAGCGGCGGATTCCTT
>JALXCO010000057.1 GCA_026990885.1 Desulfurococcales archaeon | reverse complement strand
AGTTACAAGGGCTACAAATAACGATGAGAAGATGATGCCGTATAAGCAGGAGTACGCATCATCATCGTCTTATGGGTTTGCTGTGAGGATGGATCTGGGATATATACTTGTACCAATGTATGAGCAGGGAGAGGTGGATCTCGAAAATACCAGTCTAGATGAAGAGAAGAAGCTGAGGGCAAAATCCTCTATATTGGCTCTGTTTAACGCTATTACTGGTGCTGGCTCTAAGCAGGCTAGAGCGCTTCCGATAAGCTCTTTGAGGGAGATTGTTGCCGTGGTATCAAACATACCTATTCCAAACATTGTTCATGGAGCGTATGAAGACTACGTTGAAAGCTATCTCGATACGCTGAAGGGATACGTTAAGGCATTGAATAGCGGGACCTCTAGCGGCTCCAAAGAATCTAGCGCAAACTCTATAAGGGTTAAGGTCATGTGTTATGGCATAGAAAAATGCAGTAATGATCAAAGCTCTACAGTTATAGAGGTTGAGAAGTTTACAAGTCTCCAGGAGCTTCTAGAGAACCTTGTGAGCACAACGCTATCGGCGATGAATCAAAATAAGAGCAACTCTCCAAAGTAGGTAGTTTCCCTAGTATTTTTCCACAGATGAAGGGTTCCATAGTATGGAGGTTGTTGTAGCGACATTCAAGCCCGCTCCATACTCGATTAAGCATATTGAGACTTACCAGGTTGCTTTGTCCTACCCGGTTTTTCCTCCATCAACGCTTATTGGCGCTATAGCCTACTCCTTATCCCAGCTGGGATTATGCGGTAATCCGGATGAATGTATTGCTAGAGCTAGGAGTATGGTTTCTAGAGTTAGAGATTCGGCTATTTCTGGGACGTGGTTTGGTGTTATATTAAGGCGGTCTAGAAAGATTCTTCAGGATAGGATCCTGCCTTCCTCGCCTCGAGACCTTGTGAAAACCAAGAAGGATAGGGAGAGGGCTCCTAAGCATTTCAGCAGGTACTTTGAGCTTCAGCAGGCTGTTAGCGATGCTATGGTTCGCGACTATGTCTTCTCCTATGAGCATAGGGTTCTGGTTATTCCTAGAAGCAGTAGCTTTGTGGATACGCTATCTAAGGCTATATGGCTCATATCTAGGGTTGGTGATTCTGAGTCTCTTGTATCGGTTTCGGATATAGAGGTTGTTAAAGCTGAAAGGTGTGATGGAGGTAAGGTTAATGTGTCTATTATCGATCGTGGTGGATTGATCTCTGGAGGGACCTATACCGTTGTTAGAGCCAAGGATGAGCATGACAATACTGTGAGCCTGGCCATCCCTGTGTATCGTAGGGGTTCTCTCTATATTTCTGGCGAGATATATATTGATCGAGACGTCATGTGCGCTGAAGAGCTTAGGTTTCCTTCTGGTGGTGAGTGGTGAGCGGTAAGATATCTGGTGTAGCGGATCTCGTTAGGATGCTAGCCGTATCGTGGAGGAGTGGGAGGTGTGGGGGTGAGATAGATCCTAAAGCCCCTATAGATGAGCGTAGGCTGCGTGCGCAGACCGAGCTTGCTGAAAGGCTGCTAGAGATTTTCTATGGCTATAGAGATAGAGGTGTTGTCGCTGTATTTAGAGCGCCCACTGGTTTTGGGAAGACTGAGGTTTTGTTGGCGTCGTATCTATACCAGTGGGTTGAGGGTGAGTGGTTCGCTGGTAGAATGTTTCTTGTTGAGCCTGTTCACGCGCTGCTTTCCCAGATGGCTAGGAGGATCGGGATCTATCTACGTGGACTTAGGGCTTTTGGTTTTCGTGGAAGTGGTCTTCCTGGTGTGGGTGAGGATCATGGAGAGGTTTCAGAGCCCACGTTTCTGTATACCGCACCCGTAACTCTTACCACGGTGGATTCATTCATCTACGGCTATATAGCTAAGCGTGTGAAGACCTGGGAGGAGAGGGGGGTTTCTACCGGTAGATACAGCCTTCCTGTTGGCGTGATAATGAATTCTGTTAGTGTTTTTGATGAGGCCCATCTTGTTCAGGATGAGGTTTTCCTGGGGCCTAGGGTCCTGGCTAGAATCATGTGTTATATAGCTAGATCCGGGGGCTTCGTTGTTTTATCGTCAGCCACTATTTCCAGTGGTTTTCTAGATCTGCTTAGGGACTTCTGCGGTTCGGAACGTATAGAGTTTATCGATGCTCCTGGGGGTGTCTATAGGAGGTCCCTCGATCTGGAGGTTAGGCTGGATAGGCTTATAGATCCAGGTGAGATCGAGTGTGGTGGCAGGAGTCTAGTTATAGTTAATACTGTTGATAAGGCTAGAAAGGTCTATAGTGATTTGAGGAGGAGGTGCAGCTCCAACACCTATATTATTCATTCTCTTATGAGCCGCGGGGATAGAGCTAGGGTTGTT
>JALXCO010000056.1 GCA_026990885.1 Desulfurococcales archaeon | reverse complement strand
CTAACGGCTTTGGCGTCCTATATCCTTATCCTTAGAGAGCCCTTCGGCTTAAGTATTGTTTACTCGACCCTTATAAGGTCTCCATTCCTTGTTGCTGTCGACGAGCTGCTTCTCCTAGCCCCTATTGGTATTGCTTTATCTCTCTCTATAGGTTTTGTCTGGATGTATGCTGTCTACATGTCTTTTGATCCTGAGTACTTCAGGTTTGTTAGGGGACCTCTAACCCCATATAGGGTTGCTGTGTATCTCCTCATATCGCTTTCATCGATGTATGTATCCTACATACTTGGGGTGGTCCCCGCAACGGTTGTTGTTCTAGCACCCACCCTTATCTACTCCAGGGTCTCAAGCGTGTCTCCCCTGTACCCGGTGCTGTATATCTTTCTCGTGTCTATGGCCAGCTTATTTATATCGTATTATCTCTCTATACCTTATGGGGGTGTGCTGGGTATAATGTCTATAGCTCCCCTAGCATTTCTATGGGTTAGGAGGTGATGCTGTTGATCCCTAGGAGAAGCATCAGGTATCTAGCCGCGATCTACGCTGTCGGCAAGGGGTCCCCGGCTAGGTTGGCTGATATAGCTAGGTTTCTCAATATAACTCCTCCAGCGGCTTTCGATTATATAACCAAGCTTATAGATCTCAAGCTTGTTGAGCGCGTCGATAGAGGACTCTACAGGCTGACCCCCAGGGGTTTAGAGATCCTTCTTGCCAGGATTAGGGTTCATGGGATTATAGAGATCCTTCTCCACACACTCCTAGGCCTGCCTCTAGATAAGGCTTGCGCCGCCTCATCCAGGATCGAGGACATGGTTGATCCCTACAGGATAGAGACGCTCTGTAGCTTCCTCGGCCACCCAAGTAAATGCCCGCACGGGGACCCCCTACCCCACAACGATGTCAATGCTCTATCCAGCCTTTCCGACAGATCATGCATATTCAGGGCGTGAAGCCGGGCTATAAATCATCACGGTGAAGAGCTTATGGCTGGCAGGGGTGGAGGCGAAGCTGGCAAGGTGGTGTCTGCTGCGAAAGCCGCTCAGATTGTTTCCGAGTATGAGGCTGGCTCTATAGTTGGTGTTGGGAGCGGGTCTACTGTGAAGCTTTTTCTGGATCAGTTGAAGCGTATCAACGCTATAGATAGGTACCGCTATATATCCACGAGCTACGACACAACACTATACCTCAAGAGGCTTGGGGCCTTGAGTGTTGAATCCTTTATATGCCCCCCGGAAATAGATGTTGCTGTTGATGGTGCGGATGAGGTTGATCGTGGGCTGAACCTTCTTAAGGGTGGTGGCGGGGCGCTGTTTAGGGAGAAGATAGTTTTGAGGTCCTCTAGAAGGAGGATTATTATTGTTGATGACTCCAAGCTTGTGGATAGCCTTGCTTCGAGGCACCCTATACCTATCGAGGTATCGCCATTCTCGCTCAGCTACGTTATAGATCGTCTTAAGTCAGTTATCGATGGGGAGATACATATAAGGTCTTCAGGCGGTAAGCTGGGGCCGGTGATAACCGATAACGGGAACTTCATAATCGATCTCAAGCCTAGAGGCGGTATCGAGAATCCTGCTGAGCTTGATTCAGAGATCAGGAGAATAGAGGGTGTTTTGGCTACAGGGATATTCCCCTATGATGGCTACGAGATTATTGTGGGGTATAGAGATGGTGGCTTAAAGATACTTAAGTCCTAGGAGGTCCCGGGCTAAAGCTACTGTGCGGCATTTTTAATCGGTAAACTTTCCAGGCCAACCATTTTCTTGGTGGCTATAATTAATGCCCCACTAAAGTGGGTTCGAAAGGAAGGGGAGGGGTAAGATGTTTTTATGCTGATCTATATATACCCAAAACCTCTATCTCTGTTGATTAGCGGGGGACCTCAATGAATCATGTATGCATCACCTATATATCCCGGTCCTTTCTCTACTACCTCTTGTCCCAGGGACCCCTTGGCTTCATATGGAAATTCTAGTTTTATTTACGCTATATCCAGTTTGTATAATTTAGAACATGAGCTATAGAATCCTGTTATTCTAGTATCTTAATCCATCTCGTATATCTTAATGATTTTATATTTTGGTATTGAAGATAATATTGTTCCATAGGAAGCGGTGGGGTCCCACGGATATGTATGGTTTGCCCCTACGCTTTACGCATCAAAGCATCTGGATGGTTACCTCACTATCTCTGTGCCCTGGCACATGCTTCATACGCCTGTGGGTTTTCTGTGGGATTGAAGGGAAGCCTAGGGGTTCCGAACCGTTCCCCTGTGGTGGTTTAGTTGGGTGGCTCTAGCTGGGACATGTTGAAGGAGCTTATATATATCTTGATCCAGCTTATCCCTATGGGCTACGTAACAACATACGGCTCCATAGCCAGGCTTCTTGGTGTATCCCCGAGATTGGTGGGTTTGGCCCTGGCTCAAAATAGCCTGCCCATCATCATCCCCTGCCACAGGGTTGTTAGGGGTGATGGCTCTCTTGGTGGGTACAGCTTTGGGGGTCCCGAATTCAAGCGTATGCTCCTTAGGCTTGAGGGCGTTGTTTTCGATGGTGACCGTGTTGATAGGAGATGTATTATTGATGTTGCCGATCTTGTAGGCTGATTATAGATGGTTTAGTGATGCATTTAACTAGTCTTGCCCGCTTTGTTTAGTGTGTATCCAATGATCCGTAACGTGGTGAGGGGGGATAAAGCATGGATGAGAGGGCCCTTGGCACCATCTCGATAGGGCTCCATGAGGCGTGGGTGAAGCTGTCTAGTCTGCATCAAGGGCTTAAATCCTATCTAGCGGTTTTTGGTTGGTTCCAGCCTGTCTCAGCTGTGTGGGTGGGGAGACACTAGGCTACGCTCCTATATATCCACGAGACGAATAGAGCGACCCCAATAATTGTTCCGGCCATGTTGAATGTCTGGTTGCTTGATCTTATTTTTAGCAGGGATACATGTTTGTTTGATAGTGGGTAGAGGGGTGCTATCCCTCTGATTGTTAATGCGTCTACAAATAGGTGGGATGAGACCCCGATCATGAAGCCTTTAACCATAGCTAATGCTGTTTGGGGCTCCACGTAGATGTAGGGTTGCTGGGTTAGTATCAGTAGGGCTGTGGTTACGGCTATCCATACTGGTATGTTGTGTAGAAGCTTTCTATGTCTGTATCTCCTGTCCAGGTCTGGGATCATGCCTCCTAGGGCTGATGCGATCAGTATGTAGGGGAAGAGCTCTATTTCGGGCTCTAGTATGTAGAATGATATACCTATGGCTAGTAGCGTGTGGGGTAGCCTATTCATCTTACATCGCTTTATGTTATCGGGCTATTTAATCTTTAATTATCTCTTATCATTTAACTCCTATTGATGGCCTGGTGGTTGCTGGGGTGTGTATAGGTGTCTGAGAAGCCTCCGTCGAAGCATGGGGAGGGTTTCGGTAGGTGGTTCGACTGGGTTATAGATGCTGCTGAGGTCTATGATTATGGCAGGTACCCTATTAAGGGTATGGGTATATGGAGGCCCTACGGCTTCAAGATCAGGGAGCTTGTTCTCGCTAGGTTGAGGGAGCTTCTGAACTCTACTGGGCATGAGGAGGTTTTGTTTCCTCTTCTAGTCACCGAGGATCTTCTGGCTAAGGAGGCGGAGCACGTAAAGGGCTTTGAGGATGAGGTCTACTGGGTTACCCACGGCGGTTTGGAGGAGCTTGATGTTAAGCTTGCTTTGAGGCCCACTAGCGAGGTTGCTATAACCTATATGGAGAAGCTCTGGTATCAGAGCTATAGGCAGTTGCCTAAGAAGCTCTATCAGGTGGTGAGCATCTTTAGGT
Source organism: Desulfurococcales archaeon (assembly GCA_026990885.1). Lineage (GTDB taxonomy): Archaea > Thermoproteota > Thermoprotei_A > Sulfolobales > AG1 > WANO01. Next base: position 4,227 of record JALXCO010000056.1, on the reverse strand, counting down.
ATGAGACCAAGGCTACAAGGCCCATGATCAGGCTTAGGGAGGTAACCACATTTAAGGAGGCCCACACGCTCCACGAGTCGTTTGAGGATGCCGACAGGCAGGTTTCTGAGGCTGTAGATATATATAGCAGGTTTTTCGATGATTTGGGGATACCATATATAGTCTCCAAGAGGCCTGAGTGGGATAAGTTTCCTGGGGCTCTATATACTGTAGCGTTCGACACCCTTATGCCTGATGGCAGGGCTCTCCAGATAGGTACTGTGCATCATCTAGGCCAGACATTTACTCGTGCTTTCGAGGTGAAGATCTATAGGAGGGATGAGTCCGTGGATTTTGGTTGGCAGACCAGCTATGGTGTTTCGGACAGGGTTATCGCCTCCCTTATAGCTATACATGGTGACGATAGGGGTTTGGTTCTTCCTCCTAGATACGCCCCTATACAGGTTATTGTTGTTCCTATTCCGAGCTCCGATGAGGATGAAACTGAGAGGGTTTGGAGATACGCTGAAAATGTCTATGAGAGGGTTTCTAGGGAGTCTGGCTTTAGGGTTGAGATCGATCTTGATAGAGAGAAGCGTCCCGCAGAGAAGTTCTATGACTACGAGATCAAGGGGGTCCCTGTGAGGCTTGAGGTTGGGCCCAGGGAGTATCGGGAGGGTAGCGTTACTGTTTTTAGGAGGGACCTCTTCAAGAGATCCACGGTTAAGCTTGAGGATCTGGCATCCACGCTAGAGAATGTTCTAGCTGATATAGATAAGCGCCTCAAGGAGGCTGCTTGGAGAGGGTTTAGGTCTAGGATCTATAGGGTCTCCACAGTTGATGAGGCGAGGAGGCATATCGAGGAGAAAGCCGGTATTGTTGAGGTCCCCTGGTGCGGTTCTGATTCCTGCGCCTTCAAGATGAGTGATGCTAGTGGCGGTAAGACGCTGGGGACCCCGCTGGAGGCTGTGGATCTTGAGGGTCTTAAATGCCCTATATGCGGCAGAGATGCCGTAACTTTCATGAGGCTGGCACGGACTTACTAGGGTTTTTGTATAGCATCGCTATTTACCGCTGTAGCCCTCTTTTGTTTCCCTATATATGTCTTTGAACGCCTCTAGATTCATTCCTATTATCTTTAGCGATGGGTACATTAGGAGTAGTAGTGATGACAGCAGTATTATTCTATATATGAGCACGAGCGCCGCTGACAGCTCTCCCTCTAGCCCTAGTGTTTGGTAAACCATTGTTGCTATTAGATCGAGCACTCCGAGAGATCCTGAAAACGATAGCGGCAGGATCCACCAGAGCATCTGTATGATTAGAGCTATATATAGCGCGTCGGTTAGCTCTATATTGATTGTTTTGAACGATGCTATTATGGTGAACATTACTAGGGATAGGAATACCCATTCAACTATAGCTATAATGAATCCAGCTACCCCATAGGGGCTTGTTATCGCGTTCTTGAGGGATGCTTTATATAGGTCGCTGAACCTTGTTATGTCTTGCCCTACAATATAGCTTATGTATTTTCGGAACCTAGCGATCAACCTATCTATAGCTCTTGATGTGAATGCCAATACAAGCAGTATGTTCGGCAGGAGGATCAGGGCTATATAGAACGCTATTAGGATATTTACCGCGTCCATCCTTATGTATTTGGTTCCTCCCCTAAGCAGTGTTAGGAGGGATAGCGCCAGGAACGGTACGGATGTTATGAATATTCTGTGGATCATTATGCTCGCCGTTATTTCGGCTAGCTGCTTTAGAAGTATTCTTGATGCCAGCAGGGCCCTAGCTATCTCGGTTATGGCTCCTATAGGTATTATGTAGGATGCCAGCAGCGCTATATTCATTATAGATATCGTGCTCTTCATGCTTGATCTGTTTTGATTGTTGTTTTCTGATGATCTTATGATCATGTGCCATGACAGCCCATGCAGTATTATTGCGGCCACCATGAATACTGCAGATAGTATTGCCAGGGGTATCTGTATGTTTCCCAGTATTTTGGCTAGTTTTTCTATTCCGATGAATAGCGTTATATATAGTATGTAGAGCGCTAGCCCTACGGCTAGTATGATTACTGCGGCTCTTCCTGAAATCATCTATGGATCACTCATGGATCTTTATGTTGCGTACCCGTAATTGCTTTACCTTAAGATTAGTGTTGTTGATAGGTATAAATTAATTATAGGGCTTATCTTCTTATAATTAGGTGTGTTGTCTCCATGGGCACCAAGGGTAAGAAGCCTCTATCGTCTATTGAGAAGAGGCAGAGGAGGCTAATGGGTGAGGAGTCTAGGTCTGAGCGCAAGTCTAGGAAGGGTAGGGAGTCTTCTAGGGGGTCTGTGGCTTCTGCTACGAGCGTCAAGATCGATCAGTCAACATATAGAAGAGTTAAAAACGAGATCTCTAATATAGACGTTATAACACCATACGTCATAGCCTCCAGATTCGATATAACTCTAACTGCGGCCAAAAGCATCTTGAGGATGCTCGAGTCTGAGGGGGTTATCAGGCTTTACGATAAGAGTAGGAGGCTATCTATATACCTCCCTGCCTCTGTTGGGGGTTCAAGCTAGCTGTATGTCTTGGGCCTCTACATATGGTTTGTGTGAAACAGCTTTTTAGGGTGTCGGCGTCTTCGGTTAGCGGTTCAAAGTGGGTGGGGCTGTGAGGAGGGCTGGTATTACTGACTATGTATGAATGAAGAGAGACACCAGGTCTGAGCCTCTATGAGTGTGGATACCAGCAGTAATCTAGTTATGGATGGCTCATGGGTTCTTATAGCTATGAACTCTAGGAAGAGATGGGTGGTTAGGGTTAGGAAGGGGGGAAGGTTTGTTTGTGATAGGGGCTATGTTGATTTCGATGAGATTATTGGTCTTGAGTATGGTTCAAGGATTAGGTTTAGTTCCGGTGCTGAGGCCTATATATATAGGCCTACGCTGATCGATTTTATCGATAGGGTTTTTACTAGGAGGTCCCAGATTATCTATCCTAAGGATGCGGCGTATATAGTGGTTAATCTGGGCCTGAGGTCTGGTATGAGGGTCCTTGAGGTTGGGGTTGGTTCTGGGGCTATGGCGAGCTATCTAGCCAATGCGGTTATGCCTGGGGGTAGGGTGTATAGCTATGAGGTTCGGGACGATATGGTTTCTGTTGCTTCTAGAAATCTAGAGCTGCTGGGGCTGCTTGAGTATGTTGTGATCAAGAATAGGGATGCTGCCGAGGGTGTTGATGAGAGGGATCTTGATGCTGCCTTCGTTGATATTGGCGATCCCTGGAGGGTTGTGGATCCTGTATATGAGGCTCTTAAGCCTGCTTCTGTTGCCGGCTTCTTTATACCTACGGTAAACCAGGTTGATAGGTTGGTTAGGTTTCTCCGGGATCATGGTGGCTGGGGCGATGTTAGGGTTGTTGAGCTTTTGGAGCGTGGCTACGATGTTAGGGAGAACGCTATTAGGCCATCCACAAGGATGGTTGGGCATACTGGCTATATTGTTTTCGCTAGGAAACGTTTAAGAATGTAGTTATCGATATATTTCTGGTGCCGTGATTGGAGGCTAAGGGTAGGGTTGGCTACCTCATCAAGGTTTTTAGCGATTTTGAGAGGGGTTTGCAGGATATTATTAAGGATGTATCCTCGAGCTATAGTAAGTTAATGAGCTATGCTGAGGAGCTTGCCGATAGGTATGTTTCGGATCTTGAGGCAAAGATCAATGAGTTGATCGAGAATTTAAATAAGGAAACTGAAGAGACGGTAAAAAGGATTGAGGAGGATAAGGATAGGGCTTTAAGTGAGATCGGTAGAGAGCTGGAGAGTTTGGCTAGCGAGAGGTTTGATCAGGCTGTGGAGGAGGCTGTTAAGGAGTTCTGGAGGAGGTTTGGTGTATCATAGTTTAGTAGGGTTGTGTGGATATGATCTCTTGGGAGCTTGGGTATCTAGCTGTTAGGGCTCGCCTGGTTGCTAGTGTTAGGCTTAGTGATCAGGTTGTGGCGGATATGGTGTCTGCAGAGAATGTTGATAGGGCTATTGATTACTTGAAGGAGACTGCCTACTATGGCTATATTAAGAATGTCGATGTTAGGGATCAGCTTCAGCTGGAGACTGGACTGTGGGCTGGTGTGTATGAGGACCTCTATAAGCTTAGGCTGGGTTCTCATCTAAAATTTAGCGATGTATATAGTGTTTCTCTAGCTGTTGTTGAGTCCAAGATCGTTTCTAGCCTGCTTAAGTAT
>JALXCO010000055.1 GCA_026990885.1 Desulfurococcales archaeon | reverse complement strand
GCCCCTAACCCTGGCCATAACCCTTCCCATAATAGCGCTGAACGCCCTCTCACCCCTCTCCCTAACGATCCTCTCCTCACTCCTCAAAACCTCAGAAACGATCCTCTCAAGATCCTCCACAGAGAGCCTACCCAACCCAAGCCTCTCAACTATAGACTCCACAGACTCCCCAGGAGACTGAGCCAAACCCCTGAGAACATCAGGTATGGCCTCCTTGCTGAAAAGCCCCCTGGAGAACGCGTCGAAAACCTCGGTCAGGGTCTCCTCAGAGATCCTGGATACATCCACACCCTCCGACCTGAGGGCCTTCAGGGTGTTTACCAGCGTAACGGCTATCAGCTGCGGATCGATCCTTCCAGAGAACCTGGAAACAAGATCCTCGTATAGAGGAAGGTAATGCGACCTAATGAGCTGCTTAGCGAGGTCCCTGCTCAACCCATGATCCCTAACAAACCTCTCAAACTTAACCTCGAAGGGCTCAGGAACAAGCCTCCTAGCCTCCTCAAGAAGCCCCGAATCAACCCTAACCGGGGGGATATCGGTTTCTGGATACATCCTAGCGGCTCCGGGCTGAGGCCTCATATACCTAGTGGTGCCATCGTCGGCAGCGACCCTAGTCTCCTCGGGGACCCCATCGAACGCAGCCCTAATCCTATCGACAACGGCTCTAAACGCTTTAAGAACCCTATCCCTCTGATCCGAGATCAGTATGAAGGCGTCTGAACCCGGATCTAGATCCAGAAACCTGTATACCTGATCCACCATAGAGCCATCAATACCATAGTTAGGCAACTCATCACTATGGATCAAGCCACCAACACCACCCCACTGCCTGGCGTAGTCAGCGAGCTCGCTACCAAACCTCCTCCCACCACCAACGCTCCAGCCCAGAAGACCCTTGAATCCCCTCAGCGGGAGGGCCATAACAACGCCACCGCGATCAATAACCCTCCTAATAAACCTAACCTTTGAGTCTCTAAACAGCTCTGTTACGTCCACAAGATCATCTATAGAGATCGAATCCCTATCAATACCCCTCGAAGCGAGCTCATCCCTCAGCTTGAGAAGCCTATACTGCCTTAAAGCCTCGAGGGCAACAACACGGGATATGAGATCCAGCCTCTGAACACCCTTAACCTCGATCTTGGCACCGCCACGGATAGATATATTGAGATCCTGCCTGATAGTACCCAAACCCCTCTTAACCCTGCCGGTGAGTCTCATAATAAGCCCAATCCTCTGGGCAACCCTCTCGGCCTGCTCAGGGGAGTGGATGTCTGGCGCCGTAGAGATCTCTATGAGGGGAATACCAAGCCTATCTAGACAGTAGGTAACAACACCATCAGACTCCCTAACCTTCCTAGCGGAGTCCTCCTCAAGAGTAATGGTCCTAATACCAACAGAACCCTCATCGTCGTCGACGGAGCCCCCTAAAGCAACAATAGCGGTCCTCTGGAACCCGCTGGTGTTTGAGCCATCAACAACAATCTTCCTCATAACATGGATCTCGTCGACAGGCTCAGCACCCAGAGCCAGGGCAACAGCCAGGGCTATAGCTACAGCCTCCCTATTTAGATCGTGGGGAGGCTCCTCATCAAGCTCAACAAGACACACCGAGTCTCGAGGGGCTATATACTCGAACAGCCTACCCCTCATATACTCGAAGAGCGCCGCGGGATCAACCTCGCCGAGCTCGCTCTTCCCAGCTCTAAGCCTCCTATATATCGTGGGAGCCCCCTCAAACGATGAAGCAAGCCTCGTTGGGCAGTTGCAGAATAGCTTAGCCCTGGTATCGAGCTGCTGATGAATCTCCAAGCCGACGGTCAGCCCGATCTCCCTATAGTCCAGCTTCTCATCCATACCCATCAAGACCACCTGGGATAGTAGCTATCTATGATCCTGGGCTCATACTCGAAAGCTATATCCCTAACCATAAGACCCCTGGCCTCATCTAGATCCCTCGAGTTCCCGAGAGCCCAGGAGAGCTTCACGTATGCGGTCTCGGGAAGCATGTCCCCGCAGGGGATAACCCCAGCCTTAAGCATCTCCCTGCCTGTTGTGTACACCCTCAGATTAACAGCACCAAAAAGGGTTTGGGACGCCACAGCAACCAGAACCCCGCTGTCTGAAGCCCTCTTCAGCGAGGCTACAGCGTACTCTGGGACATGCCCGAAGCCCGTTCCAGCTATAACTATCCCCCTATACCCCTTATCCACGAGGAAGTCTATCAGCTCGGGATCGAAGCCGGGATACGAGTAAAGCAGGGCAACCCTACGATCAAACCTGTTGGCTAGAGAAGGGGACCTCCCACTATCCCTAGGCATGAACCTCTCCGAGACAACCCTAATCCTCCTTGATACAGGATCGACATAGG
>JALXCO010000054.1 GCA_026990885.1 Desulfurococcales archaeon | reverse complement strand
CCTCTATATCTCTAGCGTTCTTAGGAACAATGAACAGTAGCTTACCCCTCTCACTCCACCCGATCGGGTGCTTTATATCCTTCTCGAGATTCAAGCCTGTTCTAGACGCGTTAGGGTCTATAGCCTCCTTTCTCCACATAACCCACTTGCCATCGAATGATACAACGATCTTTAAGATGCTTAGGTTCCTCTCCTCGGGACCTCCACCAAAGATCAGTAGGAAGGGGTTTATAAGTATAGATAGAAGTCCAGGGGTAACAACCACATTTGCCTTAGGGATCTCACCCTCAGAAACCCTCGTAAAGGTTACATCGACAATAACGAATTTACCCTCATCGATCACATTGATCCCGCCATCTTTAGCTTGTTCAGCTATAACCGCTTTATAGACAACAGTCCTGGTAGCGCCCTGGAACTCGCCAACGTATTCTCTGGTGTCTAGCACCTGTATAGAGTTCACCTTAACACCGAAACCCGCAACACCAATAACCTCTCCAACGCTGAACACAGATACATTGTTGTTGAGGTACTCCAGCATCCTCTGATCCCAGTTTTTGAAGCTGTATATATACTGTATAGAGGTCGCTGTAGTGATCGGTGGGGGACCCCCCAGAAATCCATCTCCACCGCTGAATAATAGGCCGAAGGCCGCTATAACCAGGACTAGGAGAATGATCCCAATAACCACTTTAGCTGAGGGCATTATATCTATGCCCCTAGAAATGCTAGATAAATATCGCTATATATAGTTTTGGTCTGAATTTACCAACGCTAGAGGTACGGAGGATTAAGCCATTTAAGAACACCTCAATAATATATCCATGGGTAGCAACTCTATAGAGGTGGGCACAGCATTAAAGGCGTGCTTCTCCACGGCGGGTTCGGAACTAGGCTCAGGCCCCTAACCCATACAGGGCCCAAGCAGCTGATCAAGGTTGCTGGAAAGCCCATATCCCAGTGGGCCCTCGAGGATCTTAGAGGCTCCGGGATTAAGGATGTAGCAGTTATACTAGGGAACATAGCTCCGGAGAGGGTTGTCGAGTACTATGGAGATGGATCCTGGCTGGGGCTTAACCTAACCTACATATACCAGGGCTACCCCCACGGTCTGGCGCACGCACTATACATGGCTAGGGAGTTTGTTGGGGACGACCCCTTCGTGATGTATCTCGGGGACAACATTATTTTCGAGGGGATAGCCAGGTTCGTTAAGAGATTCGAGGAGAGCGATTCCGAGGCTATGATCCTTCTGGCCGAGGTCCCCAACCCCCAGAGGTTCGGTGTGGCTAGATTCGACGATAAGGGCAGACTTATCGGCTTGGTTGAGAAGCCCAAGGAGCCACCAAGCCCCTACGCTCTTGTGGGTGTGTACTTCTTTAGGCCGCCCCACATATTTAGGGCTGTTGAAAGCATCAAGCCCAGCTGGAGGGGTGAGCTCGAGATCACCGACGCGATCCAGAGGCTCATAGACTGGGGGCTGAGGGTTGATTACGATGTAATTACTGGGTGGTGGAAAGATACCGGGACCCCGGAGGATATTCTGGATGCCAACAGGATGATTCTGGACTCCAAGCTTGAGGGCAGGATCCTTGGGAGGGTTGAGGGAGCAGAGATCCAGGGGAGGGTCTATATAGATGAAGGCGCAGTAGTGTCTAGAGACGCCATTGTCAGGGGTCCAGCATATATAGGTAGGGGGACAAGGATAGGTTCGGGAACGTATATAGGGCCATACACAAGTATAGGGAGCGGATGCGAGATAAGCAATGTGGAGATAGAGAACAGCCTCGTGGAGGATGGGGTCGTGCTTAAGGATATAGACTCGAGGATAACGGACTCTATAATAGGCTCTAGATCCGTGGTTGCGGGTAAATCCAATAAGATACCGTCGGGCTATAGACTTATACTCGGAGAGAGATCACAGATCACGCTGTAGCACCAAACCCAATAGCCGCCCCTACAGTTTAGCCGCCGAACCCAAGACCCCTTCTAGCGTCTCAGCTCCTCGAGAGCCTCATCAAACAACCGCTCCATGTAGCTGGATGCCTTATGAACACCAAAGTAGTAGTGGCTAACCACCCCCAGACCCCAGCCTATCAGCGGCCAGTAGAACCATAGATTGCCCGGCTCTAGAGCAATGTTGGCTAGAGCCATGGCTATGTTCGCTATGATATATATTGATAGGTGGAGCCTAAAGGATCTAGATGCGTCCCTGAGATAGAGACCAGCGAGAACCCTTCTTAGCCTATCTATATCTACAGATCCGGAAATGATCCCACCCCTACAGCTGCGGGGTTCATGCCTCTTCTCTGATTAAGTTGCCGTGCCCCATATATAAATGTTCCCCCAGAGAGGGGGCGGAGCGTCTAAAATATAG
>JALXCO010000053.1 GCA_026990885.1 Desulfurococcales archaeon | reverse complement strand
CACAACGAGTACTATGCTGAATACGCGGCATCGCTAGCCATACACAGCGCTAAGCATGTTTTATCATCGTGGGAAAAGATAAAATCCGGCAATGTGGAGGGTATAAGAATAGTTCTGGAGGGCCTAATAAGTAGTGGTGTGGCTATGTGTATAGCTGGATCTACAAGACCGGCAAGCGGCTCCGAGCACCTATTTAGCCACGCACTAGACCTGATAGCCAACTATCCAGCTCTCCACGGAGAACAGGTCGGGGTTGGAACGATCATGATGGCATATCTGCATGGGAAGAACTGGAGGTATATTAGAAAAGTGTTAAAGGAGCTTGACGCCCCAACAACAGCTAGAGATCTGGGTGTTTCAGATAAAGACATTATTAAAGCCCTGGTTATGGCCCATAAAATAAGGCCTGAAAGATACACTATACTAGGTAAAGACGGGCTAACATGGGAAGCTGCGGAGAATCTAGCGAGATCTTCATACGTTATCGAGTAGGTATCAAACATTAATAAATCCCAATACAGACTTTAATATCAAATGACCACGGAAGCTATAGATAGAAGAAAGAGATTTGTGGTTGTAGGCAATATAAATGTAGATCATGTGGTATACGTAAAGAAGCTACCCAGAGTAGATGAGGTCGTCTCCGGCGGGGAGCTAGACATACATATAGGCGGTAAAGGCGCGAACCAGGCTGTAGCGATATCTAGGCTTGGTGGGCTTCCCTACATGATCGGCTGTGTCGGCAATGATCATTTAGCGGACCTCGCTATAGAAGCCCTCGAAAGAAGGGGTGTTGTAACTAGCTATATATGCAGATCAAATAAGCATACCGGGACAGCGCTCATAATAGTAGACTCGGAAGGAAACAAGGTTATAGCTGTAGCCCCAGGAGCAAACAAGGATATAAAGCCGGAGCATGTAGATGCATTTCTGCAAAACATAGATTCAGAAATAAACGCCTCGCTCATTCAGATCGAGATCGATATCGACACCCTAGACAAGATACTAGGCAGACTGAAGAGCAAGGGAATATCGGTAACCCTAACCGCATCACCGCCTAAGGAGTTGCCTGAATATATATTAAGGAACATAGATATCCTGATAGCCAACCTCCTGGAGGCGCAGATCGTTGCTGGAGTAGATAGTAGAGCCCTAGATCTCAGCTCCGCTAGAAAGGCTGCTGAGAGGCTTGCTGAGATCATTAATTCTAGAGGGGTTAAGAATGTCGTTATAACCATAGGTTCAGAGGGATCGGTAATATATAGCGCTTCAGAAGGAGTCATCCATGTAGAGCCGGTCAAAACAGCCGGTGTGGTGGATACAACAGGGGCGGGTGATGTATATACAGCAACGCTAACATACGCCCTAGCTGAGGGATACAGCCTATATAGCTCAGCTCTAATAGCTTCGGCTGCTGCAGCAATCAAAATAAGGCACAGAGGGGCTCAAGAAGGGATACCAACATTTAGCGAGGCTATAAGCTTTCTTAAGGATATGGGGATAGAGATTTAAATTTATATTTAATATAGTCAAGTAATTCATCATGGTGAATCTAGAAGATGGTTGGAGTTAAAGATGTTCCTGCCGATATTTTCATAGAGAGACTAGCTGACAGTCTGAAGAGGGAGTATGGAGATCGGATTTATCCACCAGAGTGGGCCCTATACGTGAAGACGTCGCCATCGAAGGATAAGCCTCCCGAGAATCCCGATTGGTGGTACTTTAGGGCTGCATCGATACTTAGGAAGCTCTATATATCGGGGGAGCCGATAGGGCTGAATAAGTTTAGAAACATATATGGTGGGCTGCAGAGGAGGGGTGTTGCGCCCCCGCACTTCAGGAGGAGTGGAGGATCTATTATAAGAAACATTTTGAAGCAGCTGGAGAGAGCGGGCTTCGTTAGAAAAACCAGGAGAGGTAGGGTTCTAACTCCGAAAGCCAGATCATATATGGATCATGTAGCATACGAGATCTTCAAAGAGCTCACAGAGAGAATACCAGAGCTAAAGAAATACGCATAGAGAGTTTTCAAAAACCAAAACCATAGAAGCATTAGCTGGAGAAGCAGGCAAACATACCTTCTATGGTCTGTATCCATATTTATACTTCCTTACTCAAATTTATTATAGTAATCCGAAATAAAAATGGAGACCAGGTGATGGTGGGTTGAGCTATGACACATACGATACAGGAGGGTATGATGAGGAGCTCGAGCTAATTAAAAGGCGCAAGCTCGAGGAGCTCTATAGGAAGGCGGAGGAAGAGAGAATAAGGAGGGAGAAGGAGCAGCAGGAGGAGCTTATAAGGCAGGAGCTACTGAGGCAGATACTAACTCCTGAGGCGAGGGAGAGGCTGGCCAATCTAAAGCTGGTTAAGCCAGATCTGGTTAAGGCGCTCGAGGCACAGCTAATAATGCTGGCCCAGAGCGGTAGAGTTGGTGTCCCGATCACGGATGATGTCCTTAAAGAAATATTATACCAGCTATACGAAAAGAATAGGAGGGAGACAAAGATCAGGATCAGAGAGAAAGGGTGGTAGAAGCTGGCGAGAAACAAACCACTAGCCAAGAAGCTGAGGCTCATAAGAAGAGAGAAATCGAATTCACCAATACCAGTGTGGGTTGTAGCTAAAACACTCAGAAAGATACAGTATAGACCGAGACTGAGGCACTGGAGGAGAAGCAAGCTAAAAGATATATAAGGGGTAGCACCCAGATACTCTATGAGCCTAGATTAATTAAATGATATAGGTGGAGCTACTTCATATAGGGGGTGAATAAAGGTGAAATCGAAGAGTGAGGGTCTCTACGTCATCCCCCTAAAAAGGATATATTGGGGAGGGAGCAGAAGAACCAGAGGTAGAAGGGCTATAAAGTACATTAGGGATTTTATAGCTAGACACTTCAACGCTGAAAAGGTAATAATCGACTCGTCAATAAACGAGTATATACACTCATTCAAGCTGGAGAAGCCGCCTAGAAGGATAGTTGTGAGGGTCAAGAGATTAGAGGAGAACATATATAAGGCCTCACTAGCCCTAGAAGTTTAGCCCTAAACATAAAAGGCATTAAACCTGGTTTTTTACGTTGGGAATCGACTCTAAAAGCGTAAACATAGAGAAACTAAGTATATGGGGCAACCCCAATATAGGTATCTATGTATACGCTAACAACAGAATCATTATAGCCCCACCATCTATAGAGAAAAAAGCAATCGATATAATAGCCGACACCCTAAGGGTAGACAATATAATATATACAACAATAAGCGGAATGAACATAGTTGGCGTCCTAGTTGCGGGGAACGATAAAGGACTCCTGCTCCCTAGAACCATACGTAGCGATGAATATAACGTGATCAAGAAAGAATTCGACGGCAACATAGGAATACTTAAATCAATATATAATGCAGTAGGAAACATGGTAGCTTGCAACAACTACGGTGCAGTAACCCACATCGAATTGGACGACGAGCATATAAAGCTTATAAAAGAGGTGCTTGAGATAGATACAGTGGCTAGAAAATCTGTGGCCAAGATACCTACTGTAGGATCAGTTGTTGTAGTGAACAACAAAGGAGGATTAACGCATCCAGAAACCACAGACGAAGAGTTGGAGGAGCTATCCAATATTTTCCGCGTCCCTGTAGATGTTGGGACAGTGAACTTTGGTGTGGGATTTATTAGATCTGGATTGATAGCGAACGACCATGGGGCTGTTGTCGGGACAGAAACCACAGGCCCTGAAATAATGAGGATAGCCCAGATGCTATTAAAGTAATAATAATACTACCAGTAGCCAGAAACCAGGAAAACACCTAAGCCTCTTAAACATTAAGTACGGAATAGATATATATAGTGGAATCTAGAGTTGCCATGCCCCTACTATAAATACGGAATGTGCAACTCTCCTAAACTGGATCAGCCTACAGACGAGTTCGTAAACCCAGTTAGATGCAATGGTGGGCCAGAGATCTATGTAACATGCGCCATGTATATACCTCCTGAAGAGTCGAGAAGTCTAAACACGCTGGAGAGAAACGATCAGGGCACCAGCAAGAACACCGGCAACATAACCGAGCCGAGAGACAACAGAGGGATATATCCGCTCATAAACTCCCTACCTACGCCAATCCACTCCGAGTGCCAGTACTATAGGCTTGAGAAGAGATCTTCAGGAATTATAGTGGCTAGATGCGAAATCCTAAAAAGATACCTAACGAAATACGAGGCCAAGCTGTGTGAACACTATTGGCGTGATTGCCCATTTAGGCAATAGATCAAGCAATACCCGCTATATCACCTGAACGATATAACATACCTGCCTGAAGCCTTACCCTCCTCTAAAAGCCTGTGTGCATTTCTTACTTCATCTAGATCAAAGTTTATCTTCGTATAAACAGGCTTGACCCTACCGCCTCTTATTAGGTCTATAGCCTCCCTAAGCTCTCTCGGGGTGGCGTTTAGCACTCCTAGTATTTTGATCTCCTTCAAGATCACTAGACCCAGAAGCATGGATTGAGGCCTAGGATCCACATTACCAACAAGAAGAACCCTACCCCCCTTCCTTAAACTCCTAACACTCTGCTCCAGCGTGGGACCCCCAACAGACTCGTATACAATATCAACACCCTCGCCATCGGTAAGCTTCCTGACCTCATCAACGAAACCACCGCTATATAGAACTACCTCATCAGCCCCCGCCCTTCTTATAGCATCAACTTTAGATTCGCTCCTGGTCACGGCAATAACTCTAAGGCCTAGAGCTTTAGCCACCTGTATCGCGTGGATCCCAACACCCCCGCCCGCACCAGTAATAAGAATGCTTTCGTCCTTTCGAGCCTGGCCAATATACTTGATCCCTCTCACAGCCGTGCCAATAACACACGCAGAGATGCTGTAGCCCTCAGTGTTCTCAGCTGAATCCCCAATCCTCGAAACAACCCAGTAGGGAAGCTTCACATACTCGGCGTAGCAGCCATTGACATCCTCACCTATAGATAGATTCCCCCTACAGATATTCTCGTACCCGCTCTCACACATGCCCTTCTGATGATCATATATATATATTAAGGAGGCAACAACGTCACCCTTTCTTAAGCCAGGGACCCCATCACCATATTCAACTACCTCACCAACAACCTCATGCCCCGGAATAACGGGGAGCCTAGCCCTCATAAAGCCCCGTCTAACTAGCGTGTCCCTATAACATATACCGCACCCAACAACCCTGATCAGCACATCGTAAGGATTAGATATTTCGGGTGTATCAACATCCTTCTCGACAAGAACCTCGGGACCTCCTACAGCCGTCTGGATTATAGCCCTCAATAAATACCCTGTATTATTATCAGGGAACACCTATAATAAATAATTAAGATAAATCTGGCTAGCAAACCACTAAGCTATGGGCCAAGTACTAAACCCATCAGGAATAGCGATAGCAGGCATTAGCCGCCTTGAGATGCGAGGTCCCTCCTAAGGGAATAAGGGCTACGATAAGCCTGCATGGATACATAAAAACCTATTCAAAGCCATAGAATAGAGCCCTGAAAGCACGCTCGAAATTGCTTCTCAATCTAGCGAATACAGCTATAAACACCAGCGCCAGCCCTGTGAGGGCTAGTAGGGTTAGGGTTGATCCACCTATATATTCCTGGAGGTATGGGAACGCCGAGTAGAACAATATATATACAAACAGCATCGAGGATATTAGAGTCAGTATAGCCACTATTATGGTTGAGATTATAATTACTGAAGCAGCTATCCTGAGCTCAAGTATTCTTCTAAACAGATCAATATAGCTGTGCCAAGTACTGAGAATAGAGATAGAGAAAGCACCGATACCCATAGAAAGTATAACGATAGTTATGTATGGCTGCACATAGGCGGGCAATATAGACGACATATATGGTATGGACCACGAGATTATTGTTGAGACAATTATTATCAGTCCCAGCCCCTTCATAAAGATCCATAGTATCTCGAACGCATAGCTTAAGCTGGTCTGCCTCAAGCTATTAACTGATCTCTCAACGGCAATCTTAACGTAAACAGGGACAATCCGGTCGAAGAACGATGCCACAGCAAGATCGTATCTAGCCAGGATAGACCCCATTATAGAAGAAATCAAGAGTATATAGATAGCTAGAGTAAGATATATAGACTCAGCCAGATCCCTAGCCAGAGCCTCAGACGCTATAATGACCCCGAACTCGCTTATAGGCATCATATATACGCCAAGCCTGAAACTCTCTTTAATCGGGTTCCCAGAGATCCACGACGCTATAGACAGCGAGAAAAACTTTATCCCAACCACACCCAGAGCTGCGAGAATGATCGGAAGTATAAAGCTCACATCCCCAAAACCTATTCTAGGGATCAAAGCGCCGACAGAGGTGAAATACAGCAACAAACCAAGCTCCTTCAGCCCCGATAGCTGTCTGATAATAGGCTTAACATCTATAGAAGACGCCAATGCAACGCCAGCGAGAAAAGATCCGAAAAACGGCGAGAAACCAAAGCTTGAAGATATTGTGGCGTACAGTATGGCTATAACAAGAATGATGATGGTGAATAGATCCCCTTCGGCAAGCTGCTTCCTAAGTATAAACCTGAACAGCACCATGCCTGAAGACACCAGAACAACAGCAAGCACTATAACCTGAGACACCTTAACGAAAACATCCAAAGCATCAACCTGGTCGAATGTGAATGTCAGAAATATAGATAGACCTATATACACCACAAGATCCTCGAAGGTCGCCATGGAGGTCAATAGTTTACCCTCGGACTCGGTAATTCTTTCATACTCCCTGATAATCTTATACAGCATACCAGTGGATGTGTTGATCGTTATCAGGAAGAGGAGGAAGTGCTCCAGCAGGGATAGATTCAGAAGCTGAACCGGGATGCTCCATAGAACCCATATAAATGTCATCGCTGTCAATTCTACGGGAGCCACACGCCTAATTATCGACGGGATCTCCTGAACCCTTATCTCGCTACCAATCTCGAAGCCTAAAAGAATCAGCCCAAGGAGGGCCAGGAAATTGATTAGGGAGCTATCGATGGGCTGGAGAAACCTTAGAAGAGACCATATCGTGCCGCCAATAACGTAGCCGACAATAGTGTTGAATCCAAGCCTCCTAACTATAATTGCTATAACTCCACCTATCCCCAGTAGCTCGAGCAGCCCTACTACATTGAGGTCCTCAGCTAATTAGGTGCACCATATCTTTAGTATTTACCTTAAAACATATTTTATTTGGAGGGCTGAAGATCTTCCCAGCCATATCCACGGCTATATGGCCGCTGTATTGAAATGGGCCCGGCAAGGAATACAGATATATATCCCCTAGCGAATCACCAGTATAGGGTGAGCATTATGCCGCTTAGACCGGCTAGATGCTACACAAACCAAGATAAACCACCATATACAAGGAGAGAGTATATACAGGGGGTCCCTCCACCCAAGATAAGCAAGTACACCACTGGAAACCCCTATATCGAGGCTAGATGGGTAGCGCAGCTGATCGCCGAAAAAAGATGTATAGTTAGGCACAACGCTCTCGAGGCAGCAAGGCTTATGGCCCAGAGATACCTGAGCACTGTGCTTGGTGAGCAGAAATACTTTATGGTTGTTAGGAAGTACCCGCACCACGTTCTAAGAGAAAACAAGATGCTTGCGTTTGCTGGAGCCGACAGGCTTCAAGACGGTATGAGGCTCGCTTTCGGCAAGCCCGTTGGTACGGCCGCCATAGTCAATCCTGGCGATGTTATTATCGATGTGTATATCTCTGATGAGAAGGATCTGGACCAGGCTAAAGAGGCTTTAAGAAGGGCCGGGACGAAGCTACCTGAAAGATACAGGATTGTTATACGCGAGATCAGAAAGTGATCTGCAGACCAGATCTAGGATCTTTTAATTCTAGACAGAATCCTGTTCATAAAGAACAGCAGACTCATAAAATCATTGCTCGAGGCTTTCGATGTATATATTATCCTCTCGACGCTTTTAAGGATCCATTCAGCCCTATCACCGCTAACCTGGAGAAGCCCAACGATCTCGCTAACCTTCTGCATAACCC
>JALXCO010000052.1 GCA_026990885.1 Desulfurococcales archaeon | reverse complement strand
AGGGTTCAGAGCATCGTTAGCGAGATGGAGAAGAAGAAGCTGGATGCGCTGTATCTGGTTTCGCCAGCTAACGTGGCTTATGTGACTAACTTCTTCTTCATCCCTACAGAGAGGCCTATGGCTGCTGTACTCAAGTCCGATGGCGAGAAGATCCTTATAGTTCCTAGACTAGAGTATGAGCACGCTTTAAAATACTCCTACGCTGATCGAGTACTGTTCTACGACGAGTACCCAGACACCAGGCACCCTATGCTGGTTATCGCCGATCATATGAGGAGTCTCGGGCTTGAGGGCAGAAAGATAGGTTTCGATGTCGATGGCTACGGCCATATATTTGGTTATAGAGGTCCCCGCCTCAGCGAGGTTCTTAAGGCTTCATACAGCTATGAGAGGGACCTCGTAGAGCGGTTAAGAATGGTTAAGTCTGAGGAGGAGATTAGGCTCCTCAGAGAGAGCGCTAAGTGGGCTACACTAGCCCACAGGCTTCTCCAGGAATATACCGAGCCGGGCAGGTATGAGGATGAGGTGTCTATGCTGGCTAGTCTGGAGGCTACGATGGCTATGGCTAGGGCTTTAAAGGGTATATATAGGCCTGCTGGGTGGAGCTCTGGGGCTAGGGCTGGATTTAGGGGGCAGGTTGGTAAGCATTCATACTACCCCCACTCGCTCACTATACATGCGGTGATTAAGGAGGGTGATGTCCTCGTTACTGGGGCTACAGCCCTCGTCAGCGGGTATGGGGCTGAGCTCGAGAGAACCATGATTGTCGGTGAACCAACCAGTGAACAGGAGAAGTTCTTTAGGCTGATGCTTAAGGCTAGGCAGGTCGCTCTAGAGTCTATAAGGGCTGGTGTTAGGTGTAGCGATGTGGACTCTAGGGTTAGAAAGTTCTTTAAGGATAATGATCTCGTGAAGTACTGGAGGCACCACACAGGGCATGGCATCGGTTTAGAGTATCATGAGGCTCCATTCCTTGATGTTGGAGATAATACCGTTCTCGAGGAGGGCATGGTTCTCACTGTTGAACCCGGCATATATGTTGAGGGTGTTGGGGGGTTTAGGCATTCAGATACTGTTCTGGTTACCAAAGACGGCTATGAAATGATTACCCACTACCCTGATGATCTTGATGAGCTAACCATACTATAGCCATGGGCAAACATTGTTTTCTGGTGGTGCAGAACTCTATTTTTTTAAAGGGTTTAGTAATATTTATATCTATTAAAAAGCTATATTATATTAGTGTGTTATCTTGGGCTCGAACTGGATAACTATAGAGATAATAGATCTCTACCCAACCAACCTAGGGCACTGTCCCCACTTCAATCTTCTTGCCCATGAGATGGATCTTGCATCAACAGAGTTCTGCCCATCTGCCGGGCAGGCTAGGGAGTATCCTGAGCATATAGTTAAAAGCTACTCTAGGGTTGCGGATCTGATAGCTGATCTCAAGAAGAACCTTAGGGGGTACCCGGTAAATATCAGGATAGAGCTTATTGAGGCGACATCGATGCGTGGCTTGTGGAGGTCCCTTAAATACCGGGTTAAGGGGAACTCGGCCGCTATAGTTAATGGCAGGAAGGTTTGTGAAGGCGTGCTGGATTCGAGAAAGATTGTTGATGCTGTGAAGGCTGAGGCTGAAAAGATAGCTAAAGAGATGCGGCACGGCAGAAGCTAGAAACAGGATACCCCATATTTTTGTGCTCTAGTGTACAGCGGTGCCTTCATGGAGAAGCTCTAGTATATCTACTTCTTTCGATGCCAGCTCCTTTATTTCTGGCAGGTACTCGATTAGGTATGGTATGAGTCTCAATGTATAGTAGTTCCCTAGTATTGGTATGCCGAACGCCTCACCCAGTATAAGTATGTGTACTATATCCCTGTATTTAGATGCCGTTATAGTTACCTGCTGGTGCAGTCCATAGAAGAAGAAGCCGAATAGGAGGTCCTTTAGCTTGTCTTTAAGAGTCTCTCCCCTTGTTCCTAGGCGGAACTTCTTTCTAACTCTGCTTTGGAAGGTCATTCTATCTACTCGGGCTTGAAGTTGTATAGGTCGTCTACAATGTATTTGATGTAGTCTATTCCTGTTATGTCTCTATCGTAGATCTTGACGTAGCCCCTGATGTACTCCCCAAGATCCCTTCTAATCATTTCTAGATACCTCTGCTGCTCCTCATACTTGGCCTTAAGGTATCCGGTGGTGTCTCTCTCCACCTGATCCTTTACAAGAACCATGTTTACGAATACTCCTCCTATAGGTATTTCGAAGTTTCTAACCATAGATATGAACCTCTTCACCACCGATATAGGTAGGGCCTGGGGTATGGTTACGAAGTAGAATCCTGTTTTGCTCGAGTCTGTCAGTATCGATCTCGTCACCTTGAACTTG
>JALXCO010000051.1 GCA_026990885.1 Desulfurococcales archaeon | reverse complement strand
CTATAGCACCATAGAGAAAAGCGGAGACTAAATGCTATATATGGTGCGGGGGGTGGGATTTGAACCCACGCAGGCCTACGCCAACGGGTCTTAAGCCCGTCCCCTTTGACCCGCTCGGGCACCCCCGCCAAATATTATTTTTCTGTTAAGGGGTTTAAAGCTTGAATTAAAAAGCAGGAAATCTACTATACCGTAAAGTTAATAAGGCTTGAATATTTATAATTCCACTGGTGACTTTGATGCGCCAATATCTAGCAATGTAGCCGCTTGGGTGAATACCCATCTGGCACCTTCATTAAATAGTCTTAGAAATCTATTTCTGAATTTAGTAATAAGGAAACAATCGCTTAAAGGCCTACTAAATACAGATAATACAAATATACACCTAGACCTCAGGTTAGCAGAGAATGAAGTCCATGAAATATTTAACAAGCTATCCTCGATCATGAATAAATATCATCATGAATCATCGGAATCATCACTGAAAATCCTCGTGGCTCTATATCACGGCTTGAAGAGAATGGTTCCTAATTCTAAAATAATACTTAGCAAAGGCCATGCCTCGATAGCGTTCTACTCTGTACTATATTCAAATGGTGTATTAAACGAGGACGACATCAAAGAATTTGGCGGTCCACTATCTAAATTGCAGGCTCATCCAGAGGCCTTTAGAGTTCCTGAGGCTATAGTGTCTACAGGTTCTTTAGGACAGGGGTTATCTGTAGGTGTTGGACTCGCACTAGGGATGAAGATGAGAAATGAAAATGGTATTGTAGCTGTTGTTGTAGGCGATGGTGAGTTGGATGAGGGTATTGTTTGGGAATCTATAGCTACGGCATCGGCAAAGTCTCTGGATAACTTAGTTATTATTGTAGATAGAAACCGGTCCCAGCTATCTGGGGACACAGAGGATATTAAGCCTAAGGAGCCTTTGGTGGATAGATTTAGATCATTTGGCTTATGTGTCAACGAGATCAAAGGCTCAAGTGCGCAAAGCATATTCGATGCACTAGCTAAATTAATAAACAAGTGTAAAGGTCCAAAAGCCCTTATAGTGAATACATGAAGACATAGCAAAGTAATCTAGGTTGTTGGTGGCTCTTAGGCTTTTAATTAGGTGGCCTATTATGTCCTCTAGCATTACTTTTCATAGCTATCGAAAAGCCTTCGAGGATATCCTGCTTGAAATAGGCAGGAAAAGAAAAGATATAGTGGTTATAGATGCTGATGTCGGCAAATCAACAAAAACAGCGAAATTTGCGCAACGCTATCCGGATCGATATATTAATGTTGGAATAAGCGAACAGGACATGATAGGTGTGGCGTCTGGATTGGCTATTAAGGGCTTTATACCGATTGTATCTGCATTCTCTATGTTTATTTTAAGGGGCTGGGAGGTTCTAAGGAATGTTGTATCTAGAGATAATCTCAACGTTAAGATTATAGCTACACATAGCGGCTTCTCGGACCATATAGACGGTTCATCACACCAATGCCTAGAAGATATAGCTTTAATGAGGATCCTGCCTAGATTTACTGTAACGATCGCTTCCGATGATATAATAACCAGATCTTTAGTTGAATGGATCATAGATATAAGAGGTCCCGCCTACACAAGATTAGGTAGAGATAACGCTATAAGAGTATATGATACAGAACCAGAAGTAGGTTTAAAGGGCATAAATAAGGTGGCTGAAGGAAGCGATATAGCTATAGTATCTTCAGGCCCAATGACAGGAATAAGCTTAATTGTACATAGAGAGCTCATCAGAAGGAATGTATCTGCAGCAGTATATGATCTATATCTAGTAAAGCCGGAACCCATCGAAGAGATATGTAGAATTGCTAGGAAATACAACTTAATATTTACTGTGGAAGAACATAGGGTAAGAGGCGGAGTAGGATCAATGATAGCTGAAGTAACAAGCGAAATATGCCCTACAAGAGTGATTAGAATAGGTGTTGATGAAAGCTTTGGATTCACAAGCCTATCATACTATTCATTACTGGACTATTTCGGCCTCTCACCATATAAGCTAGCGGACACAATTTTAAAAATACTTGGTAGATCTAAATGAGCAACGAGATAGAAAAGCTAAGAAACAAGATTGATGAAATAGACAGCAAAATAAACGATCTTCTAGATGAAAGAATGAACATATGTAGAAAAATAGGATATATCAAGAAAAAACATAACCTTCAAATAAGAGACGACAGCAGAGAAAAGGAGATCCTAGATAGACATTATAAATATAAAGATATATTTATAGAAATCCTAAGAAAATGTAGACACATCCAGGAATCAATTTAAGAAGCAAAAATAATACCTAAAATTATAGATAGAATGATCAAGAAATAAACAATCCATACCGGTGAATCATGTAGATGAAAAACAGCGATATAAGTT
>JALXCO010000050.1 GCA_026990885.1 Desulfurococcales archaeon | reverse complement strand
CCGTGTAGGAGTGGGTTGTGGTGTATAGATCCGTAGGTAAACCACAGTCCTAGTCGAGATGGTGGTTCTATGGAGGACCCTGTGCTGGCTAATATTAGGAGAACCATACTAACCAATATCCCCCCGGAGGCGAGGCTTAAGAGAATAGAGTTTGAGGGGCCATATGTAGTTATCTATGTTGAGAATCCATCCTTCCTTGTACAGAACTCTTTTTCGATGAAGAATATAGCCAAGATCCTGAAGAAGCGCATAATCATCAAGGTTGACCCGTCAGCAAGGCTCAAGCCTGAGGAGGCCAGAAGAAAGATCCTGTCTATGCTCTCGCCAGACGCGGGTGTCGGCGAGAAGGATATAGTGTTTGACGACGTTTTAGGCGAGGTGATTATCAAGGCTGACAGGCCCGGCCTGGTTATTGGTGATGATGGGAAGATGCTTAAGCAGATCCTCATTGAGACGGGCTGGAGACCTAAGGTCGCTAGGAAAACCGAGATCGAGTCGAGGCTTCTAGACGGGATACTGAACTATATGATTCGTGAGAGCGATTACAGGATTAAGATCCTGAGGTCTTTTGGCGAGAGGATCCATAGGAGCGTGTTCTTTAAAAACAACTATGTCAGGATGACTGCTCTTGGAGGCTTTAGGGAGGTTGGGAGATCATCTATACTTGTTGAGACTGCTGAAAGCAAGATCCTGCTGGACTTCGGATTGAACCCGGGTATCTCTACGCCCCCCAACATGTATCCGAGGATAGATCTTGCTGGGGTCAGGCTGGATGAGATTGATGCGGTTATTATAACCCATGCCCATGTGGATCACTGCGGCCTAGTCCCAATGCTCTTCAAATTCGGTTATGAGGGCCCGATATACGCTACCGAGGCGACAAGGGACCTTATGGTTCTTCTGCAGCTAGACATACTCGATATAGCCAGGAGGGAGGGTAAGCCGCTGCCGTTCACCCAGAGGGAGGTTCAGAAGATGGTTCTCCACACCATACCCATTAAAATCGGTGAGACAACAGATATATCTTCGGATATAAAGCTAACCTTCTACAATGCCGGCCATATTCTTGGCTCGGCTATGGCTCATCTGCATATAGGTAACGGCTTCTACAACATCCTGTATACAGGCGACATGAAGTTCCAGAAGACACTCCTTCTAGATAGATCCGACTATAGGTTCCCGAGGGTTGACTCGCTTATAATGGAGAGCACGTATGGGGCCACGGTCCTCATGGATAGGAGGGAGGCGGAGGCCAAGCTGATAGCCACGATAGCGGAGACGATCAAGAATGGCGGTAAGGTTCTCATACCAACACTAAGTGTTGGGAGGGCTCAGGAGATAATGCTTATAATAAGGAACGCCATGATTGAGAAGAAGCTGGAGGAGGTCCCTGTATATATCGAGGGCATGATCGATGAGGTCACATCCATCCACATGAGGTACCCCGAGCTGCTATCCAAGGAGACTTTCGCTATGTTTAAGGCTGGCGAGAAGCCGTTTGTTCACCCGGCCTTCAAGATTGTGAAGGATAGGAGTGCTATATACGATATAGTCGAGTCTAGGGAGCCCAGCATAATTATGGCTACTAGCGGCATGCTTACTGGTGGGCCTGCCGTTGAGTACTTCAAGCATCTGGCCCCTGACCCCAGGAATACGCTGATCTTTGTGAACTATCAGGTTCAGGGGACCCTCGGTAGAAGGGTTAAGGATGGCGAGAAAGAGATCAGCTTGCCAGATGAAAACGGGAAGATAAGGGTTATCAAGGTCGCTATGCGTATCGAGAGCATCGAGGGGTTCTCCGGCCACAGCGACAGGAATCAGCTCTTGTCCTTCCTGAGGCAGATGCAGCCTAAGCCTAAGAGGATTATTCTCAACCATGGAGAGCCCCAGGCCATAGAGGCTCTGGCTAAAGCTATTAGGCGTGAGAAGCCTGTGCCCAGCGGCACAGAGATTCTGATACCGTCTGTTCTGGATTCTATATCTTTTAAGGTGGGGTAGCCTATAGCCCTAGACCTCTATCTATCTAGAGAATGCGGCTATGCGTGAAGAATATTTGTGTCTCTATAACTTTATTATAATGGTAGTTCGGTTTTGACGCCTGAAAGAAGTGGGGATAGCTCTAGAGAGAAGCTGGTTTCAATGATCCTTGATGCAGGCCTGCTAGAAGAGTTTCTAGAATGGTATAGAAGGAAGATAGGGAAACACATAGATGATGTGAGGCTCACATCGATAAGTGAAGACATACTATATGAGTTCGTCAGGAGCAAGAGGCTTATAGATGAAGATCAAAATCCAGACAACCTACCAGAGGTCGAATACGCCGAGATCCCCCAGCCAAACGAGAAGTCGAGAATGATCAAGAAGATGAGATCTAGACAAAACCAGCAAAAAGAAACACAAGGCACCTAGCC
>JALXCO010000049.1 GCA_026990885.1 Desulfurococcales archaeon | reverse complement strand
TGGCTTATAGGCTGGGCCTCCAACCCTACTGCATAGATAAGTTGAAGGCCATGGCTAGACTTCGAAACCTTCGGGTGCATAGGTACTGGGTTGTGGACGATGGTAGGGTTTATAATGATGCGAAAAGGGATCTAACATGTGTAGAAGAGCTTTTAGATAGAGTTAGTGGTAGATATGGGCGAGATTAGATACTTTAAGGTTCGGCTTGATGATGTTGTAGAGAAGCTTAAGGAATACTTCAGCTCCCGGAGAGAGGTGTCGGTAGCGATCCTCTTCGGATCTATACTTAGAAGAGATGTTGTGAGGGATATAGATATAGCCGTATATGGCTCCAGCAGGGATCTCGACACCATACTCAGAATCGGCTGGGAGCTTGAGGACCTCCTGAAAATGCCCGTAGATGTAGTCCCCCTCGAGGAGCTCTCGCCGAGGTTTAGAATGGCTGTCCTCACCAGGGGGCTGCCTATCACTATTAAAAGCTCCGCAGACTACACCGAGCTTATTAAAATAACCGTGGCGGAGCTAGAGGACATAGAGATCATTGAGCGCTATAGCGTAGGTAGGTGCTCCAAGCGATAGATTAAGGGCTCAGAGCGTGATCACAGCTATAGGGGTTGCGGCAGCAATTGTTGCTGAGCAATTCTTAAAGAGTTTAAAAGTGAATAGAGGGCGGAGAAGATAGAGCTCAGGTTATTTAGATAATGCCACCTCCACCACGTGGTTGCCCATGGTTCTCCCTAGCTACCAAAACACTCTAGATACCCAAAATAAGCGAATAGTCTTAAGAATTTGGATCAGTGTACAGCATTCTGCTTGAAAGGGTTATTTTAGGCAGTAGTTTTATAAGCTAGATCATGCTATTAACTATATTGGTGGCTTCGGGTTTTTGGGGCTGGCTGTCTATGTTGCACAGCCGTCTAGATGACGCGGTAATGTCGTCGATATATTTTAGTGGTATTAGGAGAGGCAAGCAGGTAGGTCTCTGTGGAGAGGGTTAGGGTCTCTTTTGCTGGTTTGGAGGTTGATTTTGTTGATCGGGATAGGGCTCTGAGCCAGGTTGTGGAGCTTGCTGAGAAGGGGACCTTTCCAGTCTATGTTGTCTATGGTCCTGAGGGCTGTGGGAAGACTGCTTTCCTCAGGCAGACTAAAGCGGTGCTCGAGAGGGATTTCGGCTATAGTGTGGTCTATGCGAATCCCTTAGCGGATAAGCTTGAAGATGTTCTGCAATATACTCTCACGATCAAGGATGTTGTTAGGGATGTTCTGGGGGCTTTCCCTGAGCCATACTCGAGGATTGTTGATGTTGCTATAAGTATTGCTTCTCGGGTTTTGAAGAGTTTTTCTAGGCCTAGGCTCGCTGTGTTGATGGACGACATCTTCCAGGCCATCGGGGTCGACAAGGCCGAGATCTATGTTAAGACCCTCCTAAACCTGATCGAGTGGCCCCCAGCAAGCTACGAGAAAATAGTAGTCCTTGTATTCTCTAGTGAAGGCGTAACTAGATTTAAGGTTGGTAGGCATAGCTGGGCTACTCTGAGGATAATGTGGAACATGAACAGAGAGGGGTTCAAACAGCTATATGATGCCCTCCCGGGTGGTAAGCCGCCTTTTGATGATGTCTGGAGGCTGAGCGGTGGCAATCCCAGGGTTCTTGAGAGGCTATACAGATCAGGGTGGTCTGTTGATGCCGCTATAGAAGAGATCATTAGGGAGAGGAGGATTAAGGCTCTTGCTAAGATGTGGGGTGGTGATCTTGGGGAGGTTGTTGAGGATCCTGATTATCTATGGGATAACTATCCCTCCACAAAGAATCTGATCGAGGATCTAATCGAGACCAACCTAATTATTGAGATTTGGGATCGTGATCCATACTCCTGGATAGACGATCCACCTCCGGAAAGGGATCTCGAGCTTGGGTTAGGGAGATTCTACGCATGGCAAACACCACTGCATAGAGAGGCTGTTAGAAGGGCTTTAAAGGAGGTTGGGTAGGCTATCCATTTTGGAGCTGGTTTGATGGGTCTAAATGCATCAGCTATCCGTAGCCCTTCTGTGTCCTTGGATCGGCTCTTCATCTAGGAGGGCTTGGTTGTTAGATATGGTATGCTGGCTTTAAGCGGATCATGTAAGCTGTAGATCGGCATTAATCTTTAGAGGTGCCTCAGCTATAGATACTTGGAGACTTGGAGAATACACGGGTCTCGTGGGTGGGCTTGATGAGCTTTAGTGTATTTGTATTAGTGTTGGTGCGGGTAGAGCTCGAGGTGGAATTGTGAGCGGTGAGTATCCTGGAGTTCTTCGTAGAAGGGCTTTGAACGCGTTGAAGTGGGCTCAGAGGGCTTGCGGCGAGAATGACTATGACACCTGCGCCTTTCTTGCTGAATATGCTGTCCAGCTCTATCTGAAGAGCCTAATAT
>JALXCO010000048.1 GCA_026990885.1 Desulfurococcales archaeon | reverse complement strand
CCTATCGATCATGTATCTCATAACGAACCTTATATCGGCCTCGAGAACCTCTGATACGTAGGGGATCTGGGCCACCTTCTCTCTATACTCCCTTACCGACTCTGGTATTACTGTCTCTATTCTGAGAGCGTCTACCTCTCTGCCGTAGTATCTTTTTCTTACTGGATCGATCTTGGTTATAGGGGACCTCGGCACAGACATATTTCTGATCATTGAGATCACAGCAGAGGGTTCGGTTCCGCTCTCCAGTAGGGCGTAGAAGTATGGCCTGAAGCTCCTATCCCTTAGAACTACCCTCCTACCCTCCTCATCTATCCCCCAGATAACTATGTGTGGCTCATTCCTCACTATCTCGTAGGTCAGGTCCAGCACGTACACATCTACTTTACTCTCCGTCAAAAAACCTTCTACCTCCTAAATAATGTTAGGAATTCGGTAAGATATATAGCAAATCACAGTCATCGGAAAGGAAAAAAGCACCTATTCATCTAGAGAGGTTGCGTGGCCCATATCCTTATCTACTCTAGGTTGATTACGCATCTCTTTGTGAGAACAGAACTATACAGCTGCAACACCGTGTTTTTCACCAGTGCTAACCATCTCCTCAGCTTGGCGACCGCTCCCTCGCCCTCTATCTCTGGCTCGCACATCTCGGGCTTCTCATCCCTGAACTCGTGGCTTCCTGGCTTTACGAGGGCTTTGATAGACTCCACAGCTATGTGGGGCAGGATGCTTACGCCTCCATATATTTTTGTCTTTTTAATCAGCCACGGCATGGACTCGTAGACCTCCACGCTATCCACTCTCGCGATGATCTCATCTCTATAGGCCCGGGATCTCTCACTGAACATGCCTAAAACAACGATCCTTCCACGGGTTATTTTCGACGCATACCTAGCTAGCCTATGGCAGATGGCGCATCTCTCGTTGTATAGCAGTATAGGCTCGTTTCCTATATCCATAGCTCTCTACTTATATAGGGTTCTTCCCTGCTTATTAGTTTCTATTTGGTTCTAGATATTAGCGATGTGGATGAGATGGATAGAGATACACCAATAATAGGTTTCCCGGGAAGGGATGAGTGGTACAGGTATTTTAGGAAGTATCTTGGGCACCTCTATCTAGCTCTAGGCAGGAATGTTGGCGTCTGGAGGCTTTTAAGCAGTGATATATCATCTGCATCTTCCTCCCCTTCTCTCAAGAGGCTTCTGCTCGGCGTTATCGGGAGGAAGACTATTGGGCATAGTGGGAGGATTAGGAGGATTGTTAGGAATGTGTATGGTGTTGGTGTTAGGGGTTCCGACCAGATCGTTAGGAAGATCCGTATGGGGGTCCCGCTAGGCAGTTTGGATGACGAGATAAAGGTTTTCAGGGTTGAGGATCGGGAGCCTATAATCAGTTTAATTGAATACAGCTACTATAGAGTTAGATCTATTCTGGAGAAGCTACCTAGGGGGAAAGAGATAGTTAGTGAGATCGATTCAAGGGTGGAGAACGGTTTGGAGACTACATATAGATCTATAAGATCTAATCCACTAAACCTCGTTAAACAGCTATCCTCATGCCTACCAGCTATATCGAGGATTCAGCCCCATCTAAACCCCTACTCTAGAATAGCTATCTCTTTGAGGAGTATTACTTTGGGGCATATCGAGATGTTCTACGGTAGCTACAGGGATATAGATGGCTTCCTGAGATCGTTTCTAGCCAGTGGGCTGGAGCCGGCTATAGCTATAGAGGGTAGTGATGACTCAACGATCTATAGCTATAGAGAGGGCTCTGTGCTGAAAGATCTGTCGGAACTGATCTATGGGGTTAGAAAGCTCTACTTTAGGCTAGCTAAAACACTCAGGCCATACGTGGGGTTTAGGGATATTGAACGCATGGGGTATCTAGCGCTGTCTAGAGAGTATATGAGGCTATCCAGGCTTATCCCTGGGGCTAGAAGCTTCATGGGTGTTCTAGACAGGCTTTACAGGGCGGCATACACGGTAAGAAGCATTGGAAACAGTGTCTATGTGATCGGTGGTAAAGCCCGTATAGACTCCAGTTCATGCACCGTATATTTTCCAAACAACATTGCTGTACAATGCACAGATTTCAATGGCTTAGTGAGTCTGCAATCCATATTATCCCTATCAAGTCTAGAGATAGATGAGCGCGTTAGGAATATATATAGGGTGTCCTGGAGACTAACCTATATAGCTGACAGCAAGTAATAACCTGGTAATACCCGATACCTGAATCTTTTTCGGATAGATACTCGAAATATATTAATTTAATTAGCTATAAAATTAATTACTTGGGATGGAGATAGAGAACGTAATACTGTCCATATCAATAATAGTTGTCCAGGTTATCGCTGGATTCTATGCATATAGAATCATAAGGCTCTCCAGAGAGAAGTCCCTGGACCTCCTATAT
>JALXCO010000047.1 GCA_026990885.1 Desulfurococcales archaeon | reverse complement strand
CTTTTCCTTGGTACAGTATGTTTAGTATTGATTCTGTGGCCTTTCTGCTGCATGTATCTTTTGGTGTGGAGGCCACGCTAATAATGTCTCTCTCATCGAGGTCCTCCCTATATATCAGGGTGACCTCTTTCTCTACCCTATCGATCTTGTATTGATCGGGTATAGAATCGAGATCAAAGCCAAACCTGTAGCTCTCTGAAGAACCCATATAGGCTATAGAGATCTCGGAGCATAGGTAGCCCTCAAACACGGCTTTATCAAGAACCCATCTGTATGTGGTGAAGCTATCTATATAAAGATCGAGGACACCACCGCCAAAATCGAAGCGTGTATCTATAAACTCTCCACTCCTCAGCCTCCAGACCCTTGGGGGATACCTAAGAAACCTAACGCCAACACTATCCCCATACTCAAGGGAATCCCCCTCAGCGGATAGAGGTATAGTTATGTAGGCATCGGCGAAAGCAAGCCTACCCACCATATAGCTCTCAAAAACCCATGGAAGAACACGGAGAACACCGTCGGGACCCCTAACCAGTATAGATGGCACATGCGTAACCCTGCCCCTAGCCCCCCTAGCCCTAAGCAGAAGTCTGGCTTTAAGCTCCATATCCTGGAGACGCTCCCTCCTCCCAAGCATTCTGTATAGCACATCCCTAAGGATCTGGGTCAGCGTGAAGAACGCAGATACAGGGTTTCCCGGAAGCCCTATAACGAGCTTTCCACCCACAACCCCTATTAGAAGGGGTTTTCCGGGCTTATACCTGATCCCCCTAACAATGATCCTTCCATCCCGCTCAACAGCCCTATACACGTAGTCCTCGGCACCGGCAGAGGTCCCCCCTGTAGTTATTATAGCGTCGCACCTTCTAGATAGATCCAGAAGCTTAGAGGAGATGGCATCCAGATCATCACCAACAACCCCGGCAACGTGGACATCGAAGCCTATATCGGCGAGGTATCTAGATAGCCCCCCAATATTGCTTTCATAGATCTTGCCTGGCTGGTAGGGCTCACCTATCTCCAGAAGCTCCCTCCCAGTTGCGAGTAGGCATATCCTCGGCTTCCTATATACCTTTACCCTCGATACGCCTAGGGATAATAGGGTTGAGACCAGCCTAGCATCAATCAAGCTACCTTTTCCAGCTATTAACTCTCCTCTAGCTATATCTGATCCTGGATAGGCTATATGCGCTCCAGGCGGGGGGACCTCCCTAACAACTATATAGTTGTCTCCCTCAACATCCACAAGCTCTACTGGAACCACAAGGTCGGCGTTCCTGGGAAGCATAGCCCCTGTATCCACCTCAACGCAGGTCCCCGGATCTATCAGGATGCTTGAGGCATCGTCACCTATCCTTATTCTGCCCGATACCCTCAGGCGTCTCCGCCTATCCGAAACCAGATCTATATATCGCGCCGCGTAGCCGTCCATTAGGGAGATCCTGAATCTAGGAAGATCTACAGGAGAAACGATATCTTCAGCCAGAACCCTGCCGTAGGAGTTTATGGTGTCGACATACTCAGTTTCTGGGGACCCAACTATATTGAGGCTGAAGATTCTGGATAGGGCTTCATCAATATCTATGAGGCTTTCAACGGGTTTTCTGGGGGGTTTGCTCATATCGCTCGCCTAGAGGGATTTTATCGGGTATTTGGGGTGTGGGCTAGATTGCTAGGGGGTGGGTTGGGGAAAAAGATCTATCCTGAAGCCTAGCGATGCGTGATTGATCCCTGAGGGCTCTCTATAGGTGGAATGGTAGTATAGTATAGAGCTTTGCTGCGTTGATCATGTCGGATACAAGGATGTATTCATCGGGTGCGTGGGCGGTCCCCAGAATTCCTGGGCCTATAGTGGCGGTTTCATAGCCTTTATATACGTAGTATCTCATGTCGAGGCCGCCTATACATACTATCCTATTCGGCCTCCTACCAGTGATCTTGAGCATCGACTCCTCGATGGCGTTGAATATCTTTGCGTTTGGATCAACAACCACAGGCTCCATCTTCTGCACCATAGAGAGCTCGACATCTATACCTAGCCTCCTCGATGCATCCTTAATGAACTCCTCGATCTCTCTCCAGGCCTCATCTACAGTCTCCTCGGGCACGAGCCTGCGATCGAAGCTGAATAAGAACTCTCCAGGAACCTGATTGATCTTTTCACCACCCCTAACCAACCCGCCAAACATTATAGTTGGCTTAGCACCCTCCGGAACATCAAACCTATAGGAGCTTCTCCTAGACTCTATGGATGGAGCAAGCTTACCGAAGATCTCTGAGGCGAGCTTAACCGCATTCTCGAAAGCGTTAACCCCTAGCCAGTGAGTTGATGCATGAGCCGATTTACCCTTAACCCGAACTATACCCCATACAAGGCCTTTATGGCCTATATACACCTGATCTAGGGAGCTGGGCTCGGCTATAACAACGTATCTCCCCCTAACCAGGTTGCTGGATACAACATACCCTGTACCGGCTTCACCACCGATCTCCTCGTCCGGAACGAACACAGCCTCTACACCGAAATCAAGCCTGTCTTGGTACTGTGCTAGAGCTGCTAGAGCCGTGGCTATCGATGCTACTCCACCCTTCATGTCTGTTGCTCCCCTACCAAAGATCTTTCCGTCCCTTAGAACGGGCTTGAAGGGCTCGGTAACACTCCATCCCGGGCCTCCGGGGACAACATCGTAGTGCCCGTTCAGGTGGAGCTTAATGTTGTTTTTGTCCCCGATCGATGCCCTAACTATGTATCTGGGGTTGCCTCTGCCCTCCTCCGGGACAACCTTATCTACATATTCCTGGGGGACCTCTATGATCTCTACATCTACGCCTTGCTCCTCGAGGAGCTCTCTGGATCTTTTTGCGAAGTCCCCGTATCTCTCTCCAGAGGGCGAGACAGTTGGTATGCTTAGGATCTCTTTGAGGAACCTGATCGAGAACTCCTCTAGGGATTCTACCCTGCGAGTGAGATCATCCAGATCTATTCTGCCCAAAGCATCCACCTAGATATTAGTGGTATCGTGAAATATATTATAATTCTAAGGAATACTCTATAACGGTGGGTTTGGGCCACAGACCGCTTTTTACGGATCAATGATGTTAGGGGCCCTCACATGAGGGTAGCCTGAAATGTGATGAGGGGCCAAAGCTCTGAGTGATTCAGCAGCTACACACGATCTATCCCGCATAAACCACACGATCACCTATAACAACGCTGCGAACACTCTCCACACCGCCCCGTTTAAGCAGGTGGATTATCGGGCTCCTAACGCTCTCAATATTGATCCATTTAGACGCAACACACATAAGCCTAGCCCGAGCACCCTCCCTGATCACGTTGCCGACACCAAAAAGCTCCCCCGGATAGACCGTGGCCATCTTGAGTATCTCGACAGGCTCATACACCCACCCCTCCCTCCTGGATAGGG
This sequence comes from Desulfurococcales archaeon, assembly GCA_026990885.1. GTDB lineage: Archaea > Thermoproteota > Thermoprotei_A > Sulfolobales > AG1 > WANO01. The sequence continues at coordinate 4,822 of JALXCO010000047.1, read as the reverse complement.
AGGCCAGCAGCTCCAGCTCTCTCCACAGGTCGGGTTTGATCCACCCACCGTTATCGGTTCCAACCACAACCCTTATACCGCTTTCCTTGAGGTTCCTAAGGCTGACCACCCTGCCGCTGAACCATAGGGCGCTTCTCGGGCATATAGCCAGATACACCCCGCGCTCGCTCAGGTATCTAAGCTCATCCACACCCAGGCTATATCCGTGGACGGCTAGCTTGAGGCTCTCTAGATCCTTAACCAGCTCGAAGTCTCCCTCCCCCCTAACATCCTCGGTTTCAGCTATGTGTGACGCTATATAGATGCCGTTCTCGATGGATAGCTTGTCGAGCTTGGTTAGCTGCTCCTTGCTGTAGTAGTGGGGTGAGGATAGAGCTATCCAGAGTCTGCTGGATCCATAGATCTTCTTGATCCTGGATAAATCCTCCGCTACCCCCTTAAGCCACCGCTCTGGATCGTGTTCGGGCCCCATGTACCGGGGCATGTACATTGGCGTGTAGCTCACCAGATCGATTCTTCTAGAGGCATCAACACCGCTCAGAAAACCCCTCAACCCGCCCTCACGGAAATCGGCTACGGCTGAAACACCACTCTCAAGGCTTAGCTTGAGGAACGCATATATGTAGCTCTCTAGATTTCCGGCCTCTCTATCAAGGTAGATGTACTTTAGTCCGTATGGCTCGCCCACCAGCGAATCTATATCGAGGTCGTAGCCTATCTCAGGGAAGCCTATATCTGCTGTGTGCGTATGCGAGTTTATGAGTGTTGGGGAAACAATGCCTGCTCTACAGTCTAGAAAATATGTTTCGCCTCCCACTTCAACACTATTTAGTGAGAAGGATCTTGGTGCTATATGCGATACTGTGCCGTTCTCAATAACTATATATCTTCCTCTCACAGCCTCGAGGTCCTCCCCGATCAGCGCTATCCCGGAGTCTATAACTATCCTGCTGTATCTCTTGGAGGCCAATCCAGCTATACCAATTGGTTTTATGTGGATGTCTTTAATTAGGATTTGTATCTAGGCTCCTCAGCCTCTGCTGTAAACATTATATATGGATATATATAGTTATAGGGAATAATTAATGTGAGTGAAGTGATCGGTATGCCAAGCGAGTACCCGAAATACGGAACCATAGAGCATAACGTGCTGATTGTCCTCGACGCCATGGAGATCACATCGATGATTCTTAACGAGCTATACCTCAAGGCCGCGTACCTAACCGATGATATGGAGATCAAGATAACCCTGTACTATCTAGCCAACGATGTGGATAAGCAGCGCAGGTTTCTATCTATGATTAGTAAGGAGTACTTCCTTATGAGGATAGCCCTGGAGTCTGGGGAGTTCAAGAACCTGAGGGATTCTGTGGAGTCTATGGTTTCCGAGATCAAGGAGTTCTATATCAGGTCTATAAGGTCGAGCGACTTTAGGGAGATAATATACAATATACTCAAGATCGAGAAGGAGCTAACATGGTTCATGGATGCTTTTGATCTGCTGATAGCTTCCCTCAACAGGATTAAGGTTGGTGAGTTCCTTAACATGCTCTCAAACGAGATTGCGAGGGATCACAGGTCGAGGATAGAGATAATGGAGAAAATGTTAAAGCGCTTCTAGATTCTATATATCTATATGGCTACACAGCGTATAGAGTTGCGGGAGGGCTCCAATCGTTTGGCTCAACCACAGCTATGGCTAGAGATGATACTCGATGGATTGGGAGTGCCCGTCGAAACCTATACCTCTAGAGAAGATTGATCTGCCAGCCAAGATAAGGGAGGAGCTGGAGCTTAGGGGGTATAGCGCTCTAACACCCCCCCAAGCGGAGGCTGTGGCTAGAGGTGTTTTGAGCGGAAGAAGCATGGTTGTCTCCGCACCAACAGCTAGCGGCAAAACCCTTATAGCTGAGATGGCGCTTATGAGGGCCTCGATGGGTGGCGGGATAGCTATATATACATGCCCCCTGAAGGCTCTGGCCAACGAGAAGTTTGATGAGTTCTCTGGCTGGAGCAGGAGGCTAGGGCTCAGGCTAGGGATAAGCACGGGAGACTTTGATGAGCCTGGGGAGAGCTTGGGTAGGTATGATGTTTTGATAACCACCTATGAGCGTTTAGACTCTATCTTTAGGCATAGGCCATCATGGATTGAGAGGGTTTCCCTCATAGTTATCGACGAGATCCATAGTGTGGGGGACCCCGATAGGGGGCCGATCATCGAGATGATCGTGGCTAGAGCTCTAAGGCTCGGGATCCAGGTTCTGGGTTTAAGCGCCACCATAGGCAACCCGGATGAGCTGGCTGAATGGGTTGGGGGTGAGGCTGTTATCTGTGATTGGCGCCCTGTGCCCCTCATATACGGCTACTATGATCGTAGGGGGTCGAGGTTCGTCTTTGAAGACGGTAGGGTTGAGCGTGTTGTTGGGGACCCCTACATATATAGCTCTAGAACAGCTATAGAGAGGGATTACCAGGTTCTCATCTTCTCTCAATCCCGGAGAAACGCCGAGTCCCTGGCTAGGAGGATTGCCGAGTCTCTGGGTCTCTATGCCCACTCTATAGCTGGGGGTTTAGCTAGGGACCTCGTATCCGATCTGGAGAGTAGCGTGTCGTCGAGGATAGAGGTTGATAATCTTAAGCCCCTGATATCTAGGGGTGTAGCGTTCCATCATGCAGGGCTCTCTCTGGAGGCTAGAAGGATTATTGAGCGTGGCTTTAGGGAGGGCTTGCTGAAGGTTGTGGTCTCAACCCCAACTCTAGCTGCTGGTGTGAATCTCCCTGCTAGGCGTGTCTTGATCACTACTATGAGGTATTCTGATGGCTACTACGAGCCTATATCGCTGATCGAGTTTAAGCAGATGGCTGGGCGGGCTGGCAGGCCCCAGTTCGATGAGTATGGTGAGGCCATTATTGTTGATCAGACGCCCTCAAAGGCTATGGACTATATTAGGGGGTCCCCTGAGCCTGTTGATTCGATGCTCAATAGCGAGAGGAGCTTGAGGATACATGTGCTATCTATACTGGCTTCTGGCTACGCAAAGACCTTCTCCGAGGTTGAGGACTTCTTCTCGGACACGTTCTATGGCTTCAAGAGATCTTTTAGGGGTTTAAGGTCTGTTCTGTCCAGGGTGATCAATGATTTGTCGAGGATGGAGATGATAGACAGAAGGAACTCAACCATCGAGGTGACTAGGCTTGGCAGGGTGGTTAGCATGCAGTATATAGATCCTTTAACAGCCCACAGAGCCCTCACCCACCTCAGGGGTGAGGAGAGGGTTAAGGGTGATCTATGGTATCTCCACATGATCTGTCAGACACCAGACTTCATTAGGAGCGGGAGTAGGAGGGGTGGATTCAAGAAGCTTGAGGATGAAGCCATCGAGCTGGCGGAGGCTGGCGAGCTTCCTGAGCCTCTGGGGGATGTGGACTTCGAGCTCTGGCTTCTAGCGTATAGAAACGCTAAGGCCCTGAAGCTATGGATAGATGAGTATGATGAGGACTCTATATATGAAATCACCGGTCTGATGCCCGGTGACTTGAGATCTATGATTGAGACGGCAACGTGGATAGCCCATGCTATCCATGTTGTCTCCTCGATCTTTAAGGATCTCAGGCACCACTCCGAGTATCTATATAGGCTCTCCATCAGGCTTGAGGAGGGTGTTAGGGAAGATCTTCTTGAACTGATCAAGCTCAAGGGTATAGGGAGGGTTAGGGCTAGGGCTCTATATGATGCTGGCTACCGATCTATCGATGATCTCAGGAGGGCCGATCCCAGAGCGATCTTGAGGCTGAGAGGCTTTAATAGGAGGGTGGTTAAGGAGCTGTTCGCTCAGCTCGGTGTTGATGTTCGTGATCTATAGCTAACCTATAGCAATCTATATAAGCTACCTATAGCATGAGGATAAAGGAGAACCGCTATGGGCAGCCTATTTAGCCCTGGAACCAGTGAGGGTGACGTGTCTGAAGCAATAGTGTCGGAGTTCACAAGAAAACTCAAGGAGTATATAAGATCCGACGTAATAGTTGCTGGCGCGGGACCAGCGGGGTTAATGGCGGCATATAAGCTGGCTATTAAGGGGCTGAAGGTGCTGATAATAGAGCAAAACAACTATCTGGGCGGGGGCCTTTGGCTGGGAGGATATCTCATGAACCCGGTAACCATAAGGGCTCCAGCAAATAGGATCCTGGACGAGCTGGGTGTAGAGTACAGGGAGTACAGGAAAGGCCTATACGTAACTAGCGGGCCTCTCTTGGCATCGAAGCTTATAGCCAGAACCCTCGAGGCTGGTGCAGAGGTCCTTAACATGACATCTATAGAGGATCTTGTAGTTAGGAAAGGGAGAGTGTCGGGCGTAGTGGTTAACTGGACGCCTGTTCAGGCTCTCCCTAGACAGATAACCTGTGTGGATCCAATAGCTCTCGAGAGCAAGGCGGTTATAGATGCAACGGGGCACGATGCCAGGCTAGCCAGGAGGCTTAGCGAGAGGGGGATACTTAAGTCGTCTATAGCCGGCCCTATGTGGGTTGGCGAGTCTGAAGATCTCGTGGTTGAGAACACTAAGGAAATCTATCCAGGGCTGATAGTTGCTGGAATGTCGGTAGCTGAATACTTTGGGCTGCCGAGAATGGGGCCTACATTTGGAGCGATGCTCCTATCCGGGGAGAAGGCCGCTGAACTAGCCTATAGACTCATATAGCTTTTATTTTCTAATAATATTACAGGGTTAATACCGCAGTTATCAATGATAAAAACTTAAATTTGAAGGTACTATATTTAACATAACAAAAGTAAATCTTAAATATAAAGTCACCTTGCGAT
>JALXCO010000046.1 GCA_026990885.1 Desulfurococcales archaeon | reverse complement strand
TTATCTCCCCACCGCTGTAGAGCGATTTAAATAGATCGAATGCTGACCTAATGTCAGACTCGCTAACCTGGCCCTTGGAGTATAGCTCCGCTATTACCGAAAACAGCTCGGGATCATTAAGGATATACTGGAGACTACCGATATTTAGCTCGCTCAACGATAGAGTTAGCTGTGTGTCTTCGTATAGCGATGGATACTGATCTAGATCCCTGATGTTGAGGGCTAGATCCATGAGATCGCTGGAGACGGAGCCATTCTCAACGACACAGGATAGCGTTTCGCATGATGCGAGCTGGCTATATGTATCGCTGTACCTCTCCAAATCGCTGGCGGGAACAGAGCTGGCTAGCGCGGTTAGGTTGAGGAGAAAGTTTAGATCGGTCGCGTTGAAGCCCTCAAGCAGAGATATAAGCTCTCCATAGCCGTAGCTGTGGAGACCCTTATAGTTCTTGATGGTGATGTTCTCGAATAACCCGGGCTGCTGCTGAGCATACGCAATCGGGTGGCCAACTATAAGTAGAGCTAATATACAGGGTAGCAGAAATAGATGTATTGGTTTGGATCTAGGGCCTCGGAACAGGAACCTTGGCGAGGACGTCAAGGATCACCCTGTCCTGAGATACACCCTCTATCTCGTATTCAGGTTTCAGGATTATCCTATGGGAGAGAGCTGGGACAGCCACGGCCTTTACATCGTCTGGAATAACGTAGTTCCTTCCCTCGAGATAGGCCCATGCCCTAGCGATCCTCAATATAGCTATACCAGCTCTGGGCGAGCCCCCAAGCCTAACTGCTGGATGGGTCCTCGTGTTCTCAACTATATTAACTATATACTCCAGGATCGAGTCATCAACCCTAACATTCGAGGCCTCAGATATAGCTTTAATCACATCCTCTCTACCGACCACGGGCTTCAGGGTGTTTAGGGCATGCTCTATCTGATCTATCTTCTTCAGCAGGTCCCTAAACCCCTTTGTTGATGGGTAATCAACCCTGACCTTAATTAGGAATCTATCCAGCTGAGCCTCCGGAAGCGGAAATGTGCCCTCGAACTCGATGGGGTTTTGTGTAGCTATAACCATAAACGGATCCTCGAGCCTGAACGTGTTCCCCTCGATCGTTACCTGCCTCTCCTGCATGGCCTCAAGCAGAGCGCTCTGAGTTCTTGGGCTCGCCCTATTGATCTCGTCAGCAAGCAGGATGTTTGTGAATATGGGTCCCTTCCTAAGCACAAATGATCCAGTCTTCTGATCAAATATATAGCCACCAATAATATCGCTAGGCAGCAAATCAGGGGTCATCTGAACCCTCCTAAATTCAAGCCCGAGAAGATTCGATACAGCTTTGGCTGTTGCTGTCTTAGCTACACCGGGCACACCCTCAAGCAGTATATGCCCCCTAGCGAGCAGAGCGCTTAGGATATATCTGATCTCGCGCTCCCTCTCGATCAGAATCTCCTTAGCTACAAGTTCATCGAAAATAAGCTTATAGAGCATGAGGCATCAACCGCGTATATCTACCAAAATAATTTCTTAAATAATTATTTATAAAAATATATAGCCAGCAGGCCAACAGCCACATCTATTCTGGAATCTATATCTAGAACCCAAAAGCATCAACACCATTAATCCATAAGTACTATGCTTAACTAACACAGCATCCCAATCATGCGTCGGTTAGGGGTATGGCCGACCTCAGGCAGGAGATAAGAGAACACAGAACATATATAGACATCAAAATCGATGAACTGAGGAGAACCATAAACTATATAGCTCTAGCATCAATATCCACATTCGCAGGGATAATAGCCACGATCCTGTTAATAGCCCTAAAACCCTAACCACCATCACTATGAGCATTGGAGACGTTCAGAGCTGTCTATTAGAGACTTCTATTTTCCCGTTGAATAGCATGTGGTAATCTGTATTACGTTATTTGTATTATGGATTTATATTATGACGTATATATTATGTAAGGTGCGGCCTATTGGAGTATGTTACTGTTTCAGCAAGGATAAGGAGAGACCTTTATGATAAGCTTAAGAGATATGGCGTAGTTATTAGCGATGTTATCAGGAGGGCTTTAGAGGATGAGGTTAGAAAGAGGGAGGAAGAGGAAATCATGGATGCACTAAGAAAGGCACAGAGAACGCTAGCAAAGATCCCGCCGGACGAGATAGTTAATGCGGTAAGAAACAGCCGTGAGGAAAGATGAATCGCGTTTTCGATGCATCAGCACTGCTGAACGTAATAAGGCTTCTGGGCACAGAATCCTACCAGTATCTCAAAGGTAGCTATATCCTAACGCTCACACCATATGAGGTTGGCAACGCTCTTTGGAAGGAGGCTACATTGATGAATAAGCTATCTATAAGTGAAGCTCAATCACTGATGAATAGTATAGAGCTTGTATTCAGGATACTAAATGTAGCGTATCCTCG
>JALXCO010000045.1 GCA_026990885.1 Desulfurococcales archaeon | reverse complement strand
CCCTTGCCATCGAGCTCCCTCGACGGGCGCTCAAATCTGTGGGTGTCTCTAGGACTGAAGCTAAGTACCCCTGCAGCATCAACTATCCTGAATCCCGCTTGGTTAATCATATCCACGATCTCCCTCCTAGTATAGAATTTAGCTAACCTATACAGTGGGTGCCCCCTGAGGCCCTTCCTAACATATTCCTCGCCCCACACCGAGTCTCTGGGAACAACACACAGGACTAAAAATCCTTCTGGCTTTAAAACCCTGTTTGACTCATCTAGAACTCTAGATGGATCATCAACGAAGCATATGGTAACTACAATTAAGACCGTGCCCATGCTCCCTTCTCTGAAGGGCAGGTCCTCCCCTCTCGAAACAGCTAGCAGGGGGATACCTCTAGATCTCGCCTTACCGATCATCCCGACGCTGGGGTCTATACCTATATCAACACCAAGGAGCGATGCGTAGTATCCTGTGCCCACACCTATCTCGAGCCATGGTCTCGGGGACCCCTGAATCATTGAGCGGATCAAGATATACTCCAACTCAGCTATAGCCCTATTCTTCGTGAACCACTGATCGTACCTCTCGAAATACTCATCAAAAACCCTATACGTCCTAGACGGCATATACACCATCCGCCAGGGTTACATGCCCGATTCTATATCTCGCTACCAGAGATATTTAGCCTCAATAAAATATTTTTATGCATATACCTGATAATAACTTTAGCTATAACTATGTACCGGTCAAAAATATTTTCCTTGAATTAAGAAAAATAGCTAGGGTTTTAAAATAATTAAACACACAGACAACGAAAGCAGCGGCATAGAGCCAGACGGGTGCCCAGGCAACGGCGCGGCAGTAGAGATAGTTAACTTCACAAAGAGGTTTGGGAAAACCGTAGCTGTAGATAACCTATCCCTCGAGATATGCTCAGGCGAGATATTCGGTTTTCTAGGGCCTAACGGCTCGGGCAAGTCTACAACTATGATGACTATAGCCACTGTATATAGGCCGACATCGGGGGATATATATGTTTTCGGAAGGAGCGTAACCACCCATGGAGATGAGGTGAGGAGATATATTGGTATAGCGTTCCAGGAGCCAAAGGCTCTATGGGTGGATAAGGTGCATGAGCTACTGATGTGGCATGCTAGGGTTGTGGGCTACAGCAAGCAGCAGGCTAGAGAGGTAGTTAAGGACGTTATGGAGACCCTCGGGATCTGGGAGTATAGAAATAAAATGATATCCGAGCTCAGCGGGGGAAACAAGAAGAAGGTTGAGCTTGCCAAGGTATTTATCCAGAGGCCCAAGCTAGCTATATTCGATGAGCCAACAGCCCAGCTGGATGTTGTCACCAAGCATATGGTTTGGAACATGATTAAAGAGCTTAGGAAGGCTGGATCAACCATAATAGTAGCGACAAACGACATGTCTGAGGCTGAGCAGCTGAGCGATCGGATAGCGATCATATATAAAGGCAGGCTGAAGGCTGTGGGGACCCCGGAATATCTTAAGGACACGATACCTGGGGGAGATATTATAGAGGTTATGTTCGAGGGCTCTATAAGCACCCCCCTGCTGGAGACCCTATCCAGGGAGCTTCAGGCGAGGAAGATAAATAAAGACACCAACGTGATAAAGATCTACGTCAATAAAGGGGAGGAGAAGCTGGCTAAAGCGATAGATATATTCGCCAGAAACAACATAAAGATCAGAAAGATCCTTATGAAAGAACCCACACTAGACGACGTGTTCTTCTACTATACAGGGGCGACACTAGAGGCGACACAGTAGTGGGGAACCCAGACAGCCTGCTGGAGATGCTGAGGCAGCTCTACCTAGTTATTCTCTGGGACATAAGAAAGATAGCCAGATACAGATTCTTTCTGCTCATGAGGTTCTCATGGTTCATTATCCAGGTATCTATATTTGCTGTCCTGATCTCTAGCCTCGTAGCCGTGAGGAAGGGGTTCACGGAATTCAACTACTATCAGTTCTACCTCTTCGGAGTCTACACCTCGATACTGTTCTCGATAGCGCTATTCAGAGGCTACGAGATAGCTGAGGAGTTTGAGGAGGGGATCATAGAGTACCAGCTGTCGCTACCAATAAAGAGAAAGGTCCTGGCTATAGGGAGAAGCATAGGTGGAGGTATAGCGAGCTTCATATACACCCTCCCGATGTTCGCGTTCGTGGTACTCATGCTTGGGGTATACGATGCTGCCGCGGTGCTCGTATCTATGTTTGGGGCCCTGCTATTCTCCATTGGGGTTGTCGGCCTAGCCGCCTCCATTGTGCTCTTCGCCAAGTCGGGGGATGTCACCGATATCCTGTTCGGGATCATAGACGCCCTCCTGCTGAGGCTGAGCACAATATTCTATCCAGCAGTCGTGTTGAGTGTTTTTCAGCCATACTACTATGCAGCTATAGTTAACCCCTTGTCGCACATAACCGATC
>JALXCO010000044.1 GCA_026990885.1 Desulfurococcales archaeon | reverse complement strand
CTAACCACTGGCTTCCCGCTCTCCAGGTCGCACGATACATCGATAATCATTGTGGCGTTGCTGTACCCCATCTGGGGGGCTACGGCCTTGGCGAAGAGCTCCAGGGCTAGAACTAGGGACCTGCGCTCGTGCCTCATGAGCTCCGCTACAACCCCGCACTCCTCCGGGGCCAGCGCCCTCCTATACCCCAGTGCTCCCGGTAGTTGGCTGCTGCACACGTACTCCCTGAGGGCTTCTGGATCCACCACCCCTCCTCCCCTGGCCGCGATGCTCCTGGCGAACGGGTTCAGGAGGTCCTCTAGAGATTTCTCGCCGTAGCCCCGGGCCCTCCACTCCTCCAGCTTCTCCTCTGCTAGCCTCACTGCGTCCTCCCAGCTCTTGGCTAGCGCGATCGCCTCGATGGAGTAGAGGGGCGCTGTAGATCTTATCCTACCCACGTCCTTGAGGACTCCGGGGAAAGACCACTTGTACTGGAACAGGCTTATTCCTGGCTCCGGTATGGTGTTGCCCCTACCAAGCTCGATTATGAGGACCTCTACGCCAGATAGGTTCACCCTCCAGAGCCTGCCTGATGCCAGTATCTCGTTCCTAACCCACTCATCTATAACCCTCTGGTACCTCGGGTCTATCAGCAGCCTCCCAAGATCATCAGGCCACAGCATTGGCGCGGGCACGAAGAGGGGGTTTGGGTCCCGGAGCATTATCCTGGCTATCTCTGGGGGCGTGTACATAGTTATATACCCCTTTGGCAGCTTCCTGGTGGCCTCGGCAAGCTCCTCCGGGGATAGAGGGGGCTCCCTAGCCAGCCCGCCATCTCCGCCGCCCCTATCCATGAATGGTATATCTATAAGCCCGAGCCAGTACGCGGCGCCAAGAGCCACCAGGGCTAGGAGCACAGCGCCAAGAACCCTGCCACCACCCAACCAAACCCACCCAATAAAAATATATATCAGGATAGGTATATTGCTTATTACCTGGATAACCACGTAGATCGTTAAGTGTATACATTGGATAAGTCTAGCAACAACTAGCTCTCGGCGGTAGGGTTGGGGTTCACGGTTAAGACTATCAGGGACAGGAAGTACGTCTATGAGGTAGCTAGGGTCGGCGGAAGAAAGATAACCAGGTATATAGGGCCGCTAGACGCTATAGTCCTCAGCCACCTCGCCAGAGAGAGGGGGTTAAATGTTAACCCCAAGCTAGCCAGAAGGGAACTGAGACGCCTAGCAAGACTCCTAGCCGAAGAGGTGGTTAACTCACTCGGGAAAGGAAGCGATGCAACTAAAAATCTGTGGGCCCGGGGGGATTTGAACCCCCGACCTCCCGGTTATCAGCCGGGCGCTCCACCAGGCTGAGCTACGGGCCCTTATAGTCTCCATTCTATCAAATATATTCCAGAACTTATAATTATTTTACCCGGATCGTGTCATCGTTCCAGGTAACTTTTAAATTGATATTTGGCCAAAACTTTGTTGGGTGCTTCAACATTATAGCTGATTGGGGCAAGATACGATCTGGATGGGTCACCGATATATATTTTAGGAGAGCCCTAAGAATACTCGAATCCCATGGATTATCCGATAAATTAGTTAGGATGGAAGCCCACGTATACAGCTTCCCTAAAAACTGGGAATGGGGCATATTTGCTGGGTTAGAGGAGGTTATAAAGCTGCTGGAGGGCAGAAAAATAAATCTATACGCAATGGATGAGGGCACCCTTTTCAGGGTGTATCAACCCCTCCTAGTTATCGAGGGTCCGATAGGGGAGTTTCTAGAGCTAGAAACACCAATACTGGGGATGCTTAGACACTCAACATCTGTAGCGACAAAGGCCGCAAGAATAAAGAAGCTGGCGGGAGAGAAGCTGGTTCTGTTCTTCGGCCTCAGATCAGCGCACCCAGCAATAGCACCAATACTCGATAGAGCAGCATACATAGGAGGATGCGACGGGGTGTCGGGAGCATTCAACGAGGAGACACTCGGAATCAAGCCGACAGGAACAATGCCGCATACACTCATCATACTTTTTGAGGACCAGAGGAAAGCCTGGGAGGCATTCGACCAAACCATGGAGAGGGAGGTCCCCCGAATAATGCTTGTAGACACGTTCTATGATGAAAGAATAGAAAGCCTTATGGCCGCCGAACTATTAAAAGACAGGCTCTACGGCGTAAGATTGGACACGCCAAGCTCAAGAAGAGGAAATATGCGCAAGATAGTTGAGGAGGTTAGATGGACCCTAGATCTCCATGGGTACAGCAAAGTCAGGGTGTTTGTTAGTGGAGGGATAGATGAGGAGGAGATCAAGCAGCTAAACGATATTGTAGACGGGTTTGGTGTAGGGACCTCGATAGCCTTTCCCCCAAGCATAGATATAAGCATGGATATTATAGAGATCAATAAGAACGGCAGATGGGAACCCATATCGAAAAGAGGAAAGTGGCCAGGCATGAAGCAGGTATATAGATGCCTCAACGACTACAGCGACCAAATACTCAAATGGGACAGCGAGCCCCCAAGATGTAGAGACGGATCAAAACCAACACCGCTTCTAAAGAAATACATCGAGAACGGAAAAATAGTCGAAAATATACCATCGCCGAAGGAAATAAGGAATAAAGTACTAGAGCAACTCAAACACGTCGAGATATAACCTTGAGCGGATAAACCAGGCTCAAGCTCTATGGAACACGCTAGCTATAAGCTGGGGTTTTCCAGATCTAGCAGCAGACCAATAGCGCGTACCTGGCTAAAGAAGAAGTACAGAATAGCCATCTACAAAACATACAGTGCTCACTTCCTCTTGATGCACCAGGAGCCCCCAACTTAAATACTCTGCTCCCAAAAATAATTCATGGAGATTACATGCCGGAAATATTGATCAGTATAGACGACAACACCTATAGAAAAATCAAGGAGCAGGCAGCAGTAAAGGGCTACAGCTCAATAGAGCAGTACATAGAACATATATTGAGAACCCATGTAGAGGCACCGACGATAGAATCTACGCAGCAGAAAGATATAGGCAGGCTCATAGATAAGTACGTCGCAAAAATCGAGAGGAAAATCATGGATATAATAAATCCATACACATCAAAAATGGATGAAGCAAAGAGAGAGATAGCATCCCTATACGAGGCCATCGAAAGTATAAAAGAAAAGATAGCGGATATAGAGGGAAAGATAAAGGAGCTCGAAGAGCACCAGCAGTCCAGGGCAAGGCAGCAGTATCCAGAGAAGAGGAAGACAGCAATCGAGATACTCAGGGAACAGAAGGTATTCTATGAATCTCTACTATCAAACAGGATAAGGAACAGGGATACATTCTTTAGAAAGCTCGAAAACGAGGGGGCTGTAATACTTAATATTGAGGGGGAGAGGGTGGCTATAGATCCTGAATTCTGGAGGATATTCACAGAAAAAATAGACAGCATATGGAGCAGTAGTGATGCGGCGATAAAAAAAGTCCTCTCAAGCAGACAGGAGCAAGAGCTGTTTGAGAAACTGAGAAAAGCCAACATGATAATATACGACAATAGCCTTAAGAAATGGATCATATTGGTAGATAAGTAACATACGATAGTTTAAGTTGCATGTAGCCTTCATCTTAAAGGTTTATAATTGATCACTATATCCCAATACAAGATCCACAAGCCTCTCCCTAAAAACCCCATATCTATCAGCATCCCAAAGAGGCGGCATGTCTAGAGCGTGGTACCTTTTAATCAGCTTAACTAGATCAGCAACAGTACTCCAAGCCCCAAAAGGAGACGAATGAACTATAGAAGAGGTAACGTAGAAAGCCCTTCTATAGAGGTCCCCCTCATACACAAAAACCTTCCCAGGAGCAGCAACAACAACGAGATCAACATTCAACGAATTAACAGTAGGGGCTGAGGCATCGTTAAAGCTCTCGATCAGCAGGTTCTCATGCATAGAGTATAGGGTATCGAGACACCTCTCAGCATGTTTCACTGCATCGCCAACGATCCTTTCGAAAGCGCCAAACGCCACCTCTTCAACCTCCCCCTTAATATAGTTAAGCAATCGATTGAAAGACGCCCTAAGATCTCTATTCAGAACCCTTAAATTATCCGAAATAACGAAATGCCTATATGAAACTTTATCGCCATTGCACCTTGAAACTCTCGATATTATAGCCGATCTTAGTGTGGTCCCAACATGATCATAGTATACTGATAGGGAGCTTATGAACTGCTCAGGATCAGGCGGTAAGGTACCTATATCAAGGGGATTGATCATTGGAAGAGGATCCTTAGAGCCAGCCGAGTCCCTAAGCACAACAGCATCCTCACCAACAAGCATATTTTCCCTTGCAATATTCGATATAGAGCCATGCTGATACCACAAGCTATGGCCGGCTATTGGTTTAGAGACCCCGATAGAGACCCCGCGCTCTCTTAATCCCTCAATCAAGATCCTCGCTACAGTAGTTTTTCCAGAGTCGAAAGGCAGCAAGCCGGACACGAGAATACGAATCCCCATAGTCATCCAATAATAAATCATACCAACAACACCTATAATCAGTCTAAGCAACTCCATATAACGGGGCTAAAACAAAATGCCTAGCGAGGGATTCGAAGAAGACGAGTTCATCGATGTACATGAGGGAGGTGAGCTGTCGTGGATGCAGAAGATCTCGAACGCCGCAAGATTAAGGGGCCTATCTATAGAGGCGCATGGAGATGTAGCAAGAATAATCATAGGTGAAGGGCTCTCTATAGATATAGGGCAGTCCTCGGGGAAACCCTGCGTCTTCATGCATATACCTCTACCTCAGGGTAATGAAGACCCGGAATACATAGATGAGCTCTCGAGATCAATAAAAAAGGTATATGAGATAGCATCGAGGCTGGGAGGGCCATTCAGCTACCAGCTAGATGCCAGTCTACAGGATCTGGGTGTTGTCCACATCATAAAATGCTTCGACAACCCATGGGAGATGGCGGATAAAATAGAGAGAGTAATCAATGATATATTTTAGTTATAGTTATATTTTAAAGTCGAAATACCTAAAACACTAACAAATGATTAGGCAGCTAGCATGGGAGGCTACCCGTAGCTATAAAGCGTTCAAGCTGATCTATATCCAGTATAGGCAGTCATGCCTAAAGGAAAAAGATATTGAGGACAAACACATTGAGGAGGCGTGGCGCAGTATACGTGTTCTAGAAACACCATTGAGATTCTCTAAAATACTAGAGATAATCGCCGACTCATATATATGCCAGATCAGAGAAGCCGTAGACAACACCAACGAGATACCGGAAGAGATGAGTGCAGCATTGAACGAGATATATTATGAAGCGCTGAAGCTGTTATCCGACATCAAGCTAGAGGAAAAGGAGTACAGAATAAAGCTAACTCCACACAAGATAGAGAAGCTTATATCTATCCTGAGAAAAATCATTTCACCCTCTCAATAAGCATGTTCCTGATCTTGAGCATTGAGACCCACCAGACATAAAGCCATACCAAAGTTAGAAACCCATACATAAGGAGGGAGACCACATTAAACAATAAAGGATCTATAATAACATACGAGAGAAACCTCACTAAAACACTTAAGATATAGAGATAGAGAATAAAAAGGATAAGACCCAAACAATATATACCCAAAAGATTCCTGAGAGAAGAAATAACGCTCCTGAAATCAATTACCGCCATTTGGTCTCCAGAGATAATATACAGGGTAGGCTTAAATATGTAAACCACTCAGAATGCAAGACCTTTCTTCATCTACATATCTAAAGCATCAGATCCCGGATTCCTCATCAGCAATACAGGTGTATCTACAGATTTCTCCAGATAAATCTTAGCGTTGGCTCAATTTAAATCTCTCTAAAGAACACTACTCCTCCTCAATGGACTCCTCATACTCTATAGGAGATGCTGATACACGGCTCCTTATATAGTTAACCAGCTTCCTTGCTTCATCAGGCGACACATATCTCGGGTTCTTCTGAGCCTCCCTTATTATCTCCTCGATAACCGACTCTATAGAGGACCCCGAAGGAACAGTCATCCTAAGCTTCTCTATAACGATAGGTGTCGGATGGAGAATAGCACCCTTCTTTATGAATATCTCATGGTCTATTGGAGTAGTTATTAATGCGCCAACCTCATTGCCCTCCAGCTTTATAGTATACACCTCATCCCCGTCCTCTGTATCGCCTATTTTAGTGATCTCATACGATATCCCCTTCTCATATATCTCATCCCATTTTGATATGAAGTCCTCTACAGAACTAGCTATCTCTTCATCGGGTATTCTTCTAAAAGCCTCTATTTTTAATGTGGATCTGTCCCAAACGATCTTGCCGTCCTTAACATCGTAATTTATCCTTATCCTAACAAGATCCCCTTTCTGAATCTTCAGCTTCTCAACCAGCAGGGTATAGAGCATCCTATTTAACTCACCCACACTCCTAGCGACCTCCTGAGCGGTTATCTCTCCGTTCTTTATATGGTCCTTAAGCTGTGCGAACATTGTTCTCCTTAATTTATCTGCGTATGCGCCAGCTATCACGTATCCGCTGCTTAGAAGCGGAATTTTGATCACCAATTTAATTATAATCTCTAATATAATTAAATTTTACATGATGTGGTGTACCCTCGGTTCTGAACACACGCACTAGAAGGCAAGCAAAATGATGAGAAGGCATTTAGCCGAACCTATATTCACCAGTAGCTGCTGAGCTCATCGACACTGAAGATCCCTCCATCCACACGCCACTTCAGAGATCTAGACAGTTCAAGAGCCAACATGGAATTTAGTATAATGGGGATATTTAGATCTACTGCTGTCCTACGTATAGAATAGTCGAGATCAGGCATATAGCCTGAGGTAGCTACAAGACCAACTTTTCCCCTTCTAATATAATCCACGGCGTCCTCTAGATCCAAAACAAGATCAGCACCATCAACCTCTAAACCAGCAATCGACGCAACCCTATATCCAGCTTCCTTCAAGAAAGTCGAGGCCTCCGCCAAAAGATTCCTGTCTACACCGCCACGCCCATAGACCAATATGATCGAGTCGCTAGGAGGTATTCTGTTCGGTGAAACAGCCAGCCAACTCTTAAGTAGAGCATCATAATATGTATTACCTAAACAAGCAGCCTCCCCAGTGCTACGCATCTCAGGCCCTAGATACGGGTAGGACCCCCTCAATTGAGCCCATGAGAACTGGGGCGACTTAACGGCCCAAGATCTAGATGGGAGCTCATAGAATGAGCCCTCATATCCTTCTAGATCCAGATCTATATATCCCTTATCTACAACATCAGCAAACAGCCTGATTAAATTGACTCCACGGGATTTACTTGAGAAGGGCATAGATCTACTGGCCCTCAAGTTGAGCTCAAGAACATATGTGGTGCCGTCCTTAACCAGAAACTGAATATTGAAGGGACCCCTGATCCCAAGCTCCATAGCTATTGAAGACACATACCTCCACACATCGCTCAACACCGATTTTCTAAGCCTCTTCACCGGAGTAACCATCGTGGAATCGCCACTATGCACACCGGATGGTTCAATGTGCTCAATAGTAACGCCAACTATACGCCTCGAATCAGAGACTGCATCAACTTCAACCTCTATAGCGTCTTCGATAAACCTGCTCACAACCACAGGATATTTTTTAGAGACCCTCGTAGCTCTAGATATATAGCTGATGAGCTCTTCTAAATTATAGGCTATCTTCATTGAGGTCCCGCTAAGCACATAGCTGGGTCTAACTATCACAGGAAATCCAACATCATCTATAAAGCTTATTACCTCACCCAGATCAGTAGCCTCAACATATTCAGGTTGCCTTAAACCAAGCTCCTCAACCAACCTAGAAAACTTAGACCTGTCTTCAGCTATATCGATAGTCTTGCCCGGGACCCCGATAATAGGTATATTACGCTCCTCCAACCCTTTAGCAAGGTTATTGGATAGCTGTCCACCAACAGATACTATAACGCCTCCAGGCTTCTCATACCTATATATACTCTCGATCGACTCGAGAGAAATCTCCTCAAAATATAGGTTGTCGCTCTCATCCCAATCCGTGGACACGGTTTCAGGATTATAGTTGACTATAGACACCTTAAACCCTCTCAAACGAAGCTCCCTAGCTAAATTAACTGTGGCCCAGTCAAACTCAACAGATACACCAATCCTGAAAACACCGGCACCGATTATCAGTACGCGATCTCTATATCTATCAGCAATACCCCTAGTGTCTATATCGCTATCGACGCCATCGTATGTTAGATATAGATAATTAGTTCTGGCCGGCTTCTCGGCGGCTAAGGTATCTATC
>JALXCO010000043.1 GCA_026990885.1 Desulfurococcales archaeon | reverse complement strand
GTGTAGTTGTTTTATCCAGGTGATGGTTCATGAGATTTAATTTGAGGGTTAAGAATAGGGTAGCCGTTATAGGTGCTGGGCTAACTCTATTTAGGAGGAGGCTTCTGGAGACGCCTCAAGAGATGGTGTGGATCGCTGCCTCAAGAGCCCTCGAGCAGGCCGGACTCGATTTCAGGGATATAGACTGCGTTATAAGCGGTAGCGCTCCAGACGCTTTCGATGGTGTCCACCTTAAGGGTGAGTACTATTCTGAGGGCGCTGGCGTGTCTGGAAAGCCCCATATAAGGGTTTATGTTGGTGGAGGAACCGGCGTGTTTGTCCCTGTAGCCGCGTGGTGGTATGTTGCGTCTGGCCTCTGTAGGAGGGCTCTTGTTGTTGCTGAGGAGAAGATGAGTAGCGCTGCGGAGCCTCATCCCCAGGCTGTTTTCAGGCATATATGGGATCCTCTTGTTGAGAAGCCTTTGAACCCTAACCTCATATGGATCTTTGCCTTAGAGATGCATAGATACATGCATAAATGCAGAGTTTCAAAGGAGGATATAGCTCTGGTCTCCGTTAAGAATAAGAGAAACGCTCTAGACCACCCCTCAGCCCAGGCGGCTGCAGACATAACCGTCGACGATGTCCTCAACAGCCCCATGCTTGTCTACCCAGTTAACAGGCTGGATATATCTCCAGTAAGCGATGGCGCCGCCGCATTGGTTATGGTTTCTGAGGAGTGGGCCAGAAGGTATACAGACAACCCCATATGGGTTGCCGGGATAGGCTTCACCCTTGACACGACATCATGGACCAATAGGGAGCTGTCTTTCCCTGTCTATGTTAGGAACGCTGCAGAAATGGCCTATAGGATGGCTGGTATAGATAACCCCGTGAAGTCCATAGATGTTGTTGAGCCATACGATCCATTCGACTATAAGGAGCTCCACCATCTCGAAGGTTTAGGTCTAGCCCCAAGGTGTGGTGCGGCTAAACTAACCCGTGAGGGTGTTACAGCTAGGGATGGGGACCTCCCAACATGCCCCAGCGGCGGCTTGCTTGGTGTTGGAAACCCCATAGCTGCTGCTGGCCTTATGAAGGTTGCCGAGATATTCTGGCAGCTTAGGGGTGAAGCTGGTGCTAGGCAGGTTAAAAATGATCCCGTTACTGGTCTGGCTCAGGCTTGGGGGGACCTCATGCAGGCGGGTACAGTTATTATTTTAAGAAGGTGATGTGTGGTGGGGATGTTTAGGTTGAGAGGGGGGACCTCCCTTAGTGATCGTGAGTTTAGGGAGATTGTTAAGGAGTCCTCCGAGCCCAGAGCTAGGTATTCGATGACTGCTGGGCAGGCCTATAGCAGGTTCTTTGAGGGTTTAAAGAACGGTGTTATTCTTGGTACTGTATGTGATTCCTGTGGTATGGTGTTTATTCCGCCAAAGATCTATTGCCCATACTGCTTTAGGTCTGTATCTAGATGGGTTGAGTCTAATGGTGAGGGTAAGGTTTTCACTGCTGTAGCTAGCTATATATCTGCCGATGTTAAGCCTCTAGATAAGCCTGAGATTGTTGCTGTTATAAAGCTCGATGTTCCCGGCTATAGGTTTGATAACTACAGGTTCCCTGGTATAATGCATAGAATATGCAACGCCTCTGACGAGGACGTTAAGACTCAGAGGATCTTTGATGCGAGGGTTAGGGCTAGATGGCTTCCTAAGGAGAAGAGGACCGGTTCGATAAATGATATTGAGTGCTTTGAGGTGGTGTGGGGTTGAGCTTTACCGGGTTTAAGAAGGTGGGTTCTATAGGCTCTCTCAGGCATTTTGAGGTTGATATGGAGATTGATCGCTATATATACACAGCGGGACCCCTAGGAACCAAATGGCTTGAGGCCCTTAGAGAAGGGGTCATAAAGGCTGCTAAATGCCATAGGTGTGGTGGTACACTGTTTATACCCCCCAAAATATACTGCCCAACCTGCTACTCCGAGGTTGAGGAGCTTGTGGATATAGACCAGGTTGGATATATAGATCATTACACAGTAATATATAGAAACGATAATGGAGAAAGACTCAAAACCCCACAGATACTAGCTTTAGTGAGGTTCAAGAACGTGTTGGGCGGATTGCTACACTATATAGATCCCGACGACCTAAATAAAATTAGGAGGGGAGCAAAGGTAAAGCCTGTATTCAGGGAGGAGAGAAAAGGATCAATAACCGACATAAAATACTTCAAAATAATAGAAGAAACAGAATAAATAGACAGAACCAACCATAATAAACCAGGTATCGAAAGATATAATGATAGGAGAAGCTAGGTTTTAGGGCCCGTAGCCCAGCCTGGAAAGGGCGTCGGCCTGCGGAGCCGGAGGTCCCGGGTTCAAATCCCGGCGGGCCCGCCACATAAACCCTCTATTCTTTTTTCTAGGTGGGTATAACTCTTGTTTTCAACCAAGGGTGGGCGATTCTAGCTACATTATGATCC
>JALXCO010000042.1 GCA_026990885.1 Desulfurococcales archaeon | reverse complement strand
CTATAAAGGAGGGTATAGATGTTAAGGGCAAGAGCCTTGATGAGATCGCTGATGAGCTCGCTGCTAAGCTTAGGGAGAAGAGGAAGAAATCCTCGAGCTCGTCGAGTACTCAGTCTATATAGAATGCCTCGACTGCCAGATCAATAGGTCAAGGATATAGATACGGGAGCGGAAGAGCTCTGCTCAGCCCTCGAGAATTGCCGATAGAAGTTTTTCCACAGCCTTAACCCTTGCTTCGAGATTCCTTATCTTCACCCCTATCCCCTCGATTGTGTTTGTGTTCTCTCTGGCTATCTCCTCATAGATGTTTAGGTAGTTCTCTATCCTAGACATCTTCCTGTCTAAATCATCTATCCTTTCCTCGATCTTGCTGAACGCTCTCGCCACTGCTAGGGAGTTATATATGGATGATACAGTTATGGATGCCCCCACACCCAGGGCTAGAATGATCATGAGGCCAGAATCCACATAGGCCACACCAACCGATTCCAAACCAAGGAATATCGAGCCTATTATAAAGGCCGAGAGTATTCCAGCTACTATCCCGTTGTATATCGATCTGGCAATCACGGCCTGATCACCATAGATAATTGGATTAAAGACATATTAAGCACTAAGAAAATAGGGGCTAGACAAATACAGCATTGAAGCTGAAGCCCTCAACGTGTTTTCCAATAACGCCGCTTAGCTCCCTAGCTAAAGCTCTGTACTGGGCCAGAGCATAGTATGTGTAAGAGACCCTCCTCATAACACCATCTCTCTCAAACTCGACTCTGGAGACTGGCTCAACATCTATTCTTACTGCTGGAACCCCGAACTCCTCAGGGATTCTTTCATACGCCAAAACATCTGCAGTAGCGAACACATGGTCGCTTCTTCCTGCTAGAGCCATCCCCACACCAACCTCGCAGGGCAGTGTGTTGGCTTGATACAGTATTCTTGGCTTGAACGACTCCTTTATCTCGTTCACAAGCAGGTTGGAGAGCTCGCCCTTCACCCTATCCACGCCGGCCTTACCCTCGAGCTGGTGCCTATACATCTCCGCAAGTAGGCAGTTCGGGATCACTATCCTCTCCCTAAGGCGCTCGGACTCGTAGAGCTGGTTGTGGATCCCGCTGTAAACCATGTTTGTATCGATCACTATATCCCTCTCAACCCCGTTTAAAGCATCGGAAACAGCCCTCCCTCTCGCGATCCCCTCAAGACCCCTGTTCCCCAGGCTCTTCACATCAGCCACCACAGGCTGAGCTATCCCGCTCGCCCTGAATATCAGCTCCCCCAACTCACAGTATCTATCCCTCTCCCCATGGGTGCATGCCCTCCTGAATAGCCTCCACAGCTCATCTACAGCTTCAACAACCTTTTTCGGGCTGCAGTAATCATCCACCTCAACCTCTATGTTTCCTCCGGGTCTCGGCATTCTCATCGTGATCCTCATTGGCTTGCAGCTGCATCTCTCCAGATCAGCCTCATAGCAGCATCTGCTCCCACCAATCTCCTTGTTTAGGGATAGTTGCGCTCTATAGACGGCCCTCCTCAGCCTGCCGCCCGTAGCGAGGCTAAGTAGTTTTTCTAGGCAATCAAGACTTATCCTCGACTCTGTATCGCTCCTGCAGCTGTATCCAGCTCCTGGATGAACAACGTATACGGGCTGAAGGGGCTTCGGTGTGAATGGGTAGAAACCCCCGGTCCACGGCCCCCAGTAGAAGTGTATATAGATCACGTCAACCATATCCCTCCTCAGAGCCATGGAGTAGACCGAGACCTCAAGCCTGGATCCTGCGGAGGACACGAAATAAACCCTATCGCCGGGCCTAAACCTTCTCAGCTTATCGACAATAGCCTTAATACTTACAGGATCCATGGCTCCAGGAAGATCAGATATAGACTCGACAGCAACACCCCCGCGGAGGCAACCGCCTAGAACGTTGGCTAGATAGGAAACCTGATCGGAGAACCTAGCGGAGGAGACAATAACCACCTTATCGGCGCCACACTCCTCCAAGCCCCTAACAACACCGCTTATAGAAGCCTCAGCGGGAATACTGTAGAAAACAACTAGGGCTCTAAAACCAAACCCCTATAGATATATATAGGGCACAGCAAGAAAAATTTATAGCGCACCCAACGAAAACAAAATATAGCGGAACAACCAGGAGGAGGAAGCAGCAAGCCGCGGTAGCTCAGCTCGGCTGGAGCGCCGCCCTGGTAAGGCGGAGGTCCCGGGTTCAAATCCCGGCCGCGGCTTCAAAATTCTTCATTGATATATTAAACCATCTTGCGAGTCGTTAAATGCTAATTTAGTATTGAGTATAGAAATCTTTTTGGAGAGTTTTTAGATATTTAGGTATATTCATCTAGACTTTTTGTTTCGGATTTAATACTTTTATTGAATCTTTCCAATGTTTTAACCAGTTTATTGTCTATCTTTACTATTTCTTTACTGTTAAGATACTGAAGGGGTTTATTGAAATGTTGCCAGCCCCGACCACTAAATAAGGGTCTCAAGACATCTGTCTCGGCTAGAATATTTCTTATGTTTATTAGTTTCGATATTTTCTCGATATATGAGCGCTGATAGCCTTCGTCTATTAGTCTCTTTAATAATTCTACTTCTTGGACTGATGGTCCAGGTTCTTTAATCATTTTATCTAGACTTACGTATATGTATCTCTTTCTATTAAGTATCTTTTGTTTCCTTACCGGATCCTTTGTCTTTAGCTTTTCAGCTACCTCTCCGGGTATATATTTTCTCTTATGGTTGCCTCCAAATATATCCAGTTGGGCAAAATAGGCTGCAAGATCCCTGGCAGCGAGCTCATCGTATTTTCTCGCCACCCTATCATACTTAACGTTGGTGCCATATATAATAACATGCTCCCTAGTATCCCCTTGGAGTTTAGCTACATATCTTAAAACGTAATTATGGATCATATACTTCGATATTGGATTGGAGCCATTGTAGTCTACGCATAGAAAGTTAAGTAAAGCATTGTTATTTATGTCTAATAGGCTTAGATAGACCTCTATAAGCTTCTCCCAGGTCTCTCTAGATGCATATGGTATAGATAACGCCACCCCCACATTGTAGGTTGCCATAGTCTCTAGAAACCTCCTCACAAGAGCATCTATATGCTTCTCGGCAACCTTATTGAATATTGGTGAACAAACAATATCTACCCTGGAATTCGATATGATCTCAGCAATATATTCGCCATAGAAGTATGCTTCACTAATGCTGGGACTATACCCTTGTTTACCTTCTAGAAGTGGTATTGCCACTATGAGCTGGTTGCTTGGTGTTTTTCTCATATAGCTATTAACTCTATACTCAAACCGTTGTTGTATATCTGCATTTCGACTTATCTTCTTTAGCTGTTCAGGCTTGAGGGCTAGGTAAAGTTCTACAATACCTCGAAGATCGTTTTCGGTAATAAGCTTTCGATCGATTTCGGACGTATTAACAGCGTAGACCGGCGTCTCTAAAGAGCCTTTTGGATGCTTTATTTTTATAGCACGAGCCGGCACGTCGCTATGCCTATTGATAAGTTTCGTCTCTATTATAGGCACATTGTAGCCCTTAAGTATAACATTGTTTAAACTCCTAATATACTTCGAATATAATAATCCTGGATAACAATATTAACTGTGGTTTAAGCTTTCTTAATCTATCTGGTGTACATGTATTGATCCAGAAAAAACACATTGAGAAACAGAGACGGAGAAGGATAGATGTATCTAGATTTATGGACAAGTTACGTCAGAGCGAAGAGGGTTCGATAGATTTCGATCCGCTTGAATGGATCCTGCTATTTCTATACGCAGCCAACGGGAGGATCCCTTCTAAGATACATATACAGAAATCACTACTAATAGCATCTAAATACATAGAAGAACTGGAGAAGCTACTGGAATTTAAAGCATATAGGATGGGTCCTTGGAGTGAGGAGGTGAATGATGCTTTAGAGATCGCATTGGTTAATGGGTTAATTTCTGTATCATCTAAAAATGAGCCCATTTTAACTGATAGTGGTTTTGTGAAGGCTGGTGATCTATGGAGTAAGCTAAATGAGAAATATAGAGAGATCTTGACTAAGATAGCTAGATTTGTCAGCAATATGTCTGTAGATGAGCTACTTCTATATATTTATACTGTACATGGATACGCTGAAAAGTCTGATGTAGTGGATAAGCTCTTTAGAAGGCGTAAGGAATTAGCTATGAGTATGCTTCGCAAGGGGCTCATATCAATCGAGTTGGCCGCTAAAATAGCTGGTGAAACTCTCTCGAGTTTTATAGAATATCTGAAGAGAAGAGGTGTAAAGCCGTTTGATGTCGAGGTAAACGATATTGAGGAAGCTAAAAAGCTGTAGAGGAAGGAAATATGTGTTCGTTTTCAACGCTACGGCCATAATAGTTTTACGTGAATTGGGGCATATAGATCTCATTGACGATATCAGATATAGATGTGGAGCAAAAATATTAATTCCTTCGAGAGTTAGAAATGAGTTTTTAAGAGCAGGTATAGAGCTCAAAATCCACAGCGACAATATAGAGTTCGATGACGCCACTAATGTGGCTTCTATTGAAGATATTCCCGAGAGTCTAGGTGAGGGTGAAAGACACGCTATAATGATAGCTTACCTATTGACACGACGGTTAGGCAGAGAAGCTGTGGCTGTGGTAACGGATGATAAGCGTGCTAGAAACAAATGTAGAGAACTAGGAATAAGGGTGATAGGTACGTTGGGATTAATAGAATTCGCTAAGAAACATGGCGCTATATCCAAGATCGAAGCCCTAGAGCTAATAAATAAAATTCCAGATACAAGTCTATATATTACTTCGCGACTACTGAAAGATATAAAGATTAAGGTAGAGAATCAATAACCTGGATTAAACTCTATATGATTGTTTCCATATAAGGGATATGGTCTCTTAAAAAGAATATATATCTGTAGACAGATCTTACCTGGATTTCCACCTCTTACTAGCATGCTTACTTCTCATAATAATAAATAAAAAACATATATTCGGAGACTAGCTATATACAGAAATCGTGGCTTCATATTGACAGAAACTTGAAACTGTTCCCTCTCCTAAGATTATTGTGGTCCATATAGCGCTGTTCACACGGTTTATCTACGCCAGAGATATCAAATCCTCAGCAGGGGTAATCATAGCTTAATATCATTGTTAAGGGAGCTTATAGAGGTTTCCGATAACGTCTAGGTTAAATAGGTTAAATATGCATAGTAGCTAAAACAACATTAAGGATCCTATAGAAATATTAAAAGATCTACAATACGGAAACACCATTCAACCCTTCCAGCTACTCTCCGAATCCTTCCTGAGAGTAACGTTTGGAAGCTCTATACAGCTAGCTAGCCTATTGGTTTAATCGATCCATAGTAATTGGGAAAATTTTCTCTCTCGATACCTACAGCTAGATTTCATAATCCTAACTTCCTAAGCTTTTGTATGAATCTCTCTATCCTTTTCAAAGATCTCTCTACCTCTCCCTTGGGCGCCCAGCCCTCATAGAAGTTTGTGTGCATAGCTGTGGCGGTTCTCCAGAGGTCCCCCAGCTCCTCATCTCCAGTCTCGCGAACAAGCTTATCGATATACCCCCACAGCTCTCCATGGCTCGATAGCCTCTCGCCCTCCCTCTCATAGGCTAGAGCCTTAACGGCTAGTGCCGCAGCCCCCCATATCTTCTCGCTAGCCTGCTTCAGATCACCCCTATACAGCTCTTCCCCCGCTTCCCTAAGGTACTCTTCAGCCATCTCCCAGTAGGCTTCAGCCCTGCCCTCAGGATCCATCTCCTCCGAGAGCTTATCTATAATAAGCTCCACAATAGACACGCCATGAGCCTCCGAAATCTTTCTCAACCTCTCCACAAGCGCGCGGGGTAGCTTGATGGATACGCTCACTACTCGGTACCCAGGATAATAATAGTTCTTGAGCGGGATATATCGATGATCACGAAGCACGATGGTATATTATAAAGGTACCCTCGAGAAATCCTCCACTGAACAATAGGCCATGATTTTCGATAGTGGATAAAAGGGAACTCGATGAACCAGGTGTAGCTCCGGAATCATTAGTGGGCAGGATGAAAGGTTTCGAGATGAAGGTATATGGTGGAGTATATATTTAGCATAACACATAAGCAATATGTATCGGTGCCCGCTATATTGTTGTGTGCCTGGTGAATCCTGTTTTGGATCGGTGCATGAGTAGCGTGGGTACCGTGTTTAGAGATGCTGATTGCTTTATTAAGTGGTTCAGTGGTTTGAGTGTCTTGAGGATTTTTTGGGCGAGATCCTTTAGAGGGGTTGAGGTTCTCGATCAAGATCCTCTCACGCTCAAAATTAGGTGGTCTCGCTCTAGAGATGGTCGTGAAGCGCTATTTATGATCTGCGTAAAGGATGATGCAGCAGCATGCATGAGGAAGCTGTACAGGCTATGCCCCGGCAAAGAGGGGTGTGTAGGGATCCTAGCTACATCAATGGAGCTTGAGAAGGTGTTTTTCGATAGATGGAGCAAGGTATTCCTATATAGCGTTCAAGGGTCATTTCTAGAGCCAAACAGAGAAGTGGCCATAGAGGTTTACGAGCCCGGATATATCGGTGGAGACGTGCTTCAACATATAAAAGAGATTCAGAGGGCTAGCTGGGGCTTCTTCACACCACCGCCACCCGGAGACTATGTGGTTGTTGCATCTCTAAATAACACTCCCGTGGCTTCAGCCTACTATAATCCCTCAAGCAGCAACATAGACTATGGAATTCATGTATCAAAGAGGTATTGGAGGCGGAGAATAGGCACAAGACTCCTAACCGAGGTAGCGAGTATAGCATACAGTAATGGATACACCTGGCTTACCGTTGTAAGAGTACTGAGAATAAATCCCTCACAAGCAGATAGGAGGGCTATAGCCTTTTATAGGGCAAATAATCCGGTCAGTGAACTAAATATATATAGGATCAGATCTTAGCGAGTTTCAGAAATACAATGTCCTTGCCAAGGGCTGTATGATGGTTTAGCGTCGAAGGAATATATCTAGAGATCTAACCTAAGAAATGAATAAAACCATGTGAACTATATATAGCTATATTCAGCTATATATCTGTTTTTTAGAGGTGTTAAAAAGGTGTTTAGAGAAGAGAAAAAGGATCGGGATAGAGAAGCGAAGACCTCTAGAGCTAGGATTGCTTTTGAGGAGCTTAGGAGCTTGCTTAGCGAGGAGGATCTGGAGGAGATCGCTGAATCAAGCAGGGAATTCTGAGAGATGTTCAGGATCGATAAAGCTAATAGATACCAGCGTGTTGATAGATTATCTTAGAAGAGGTGATTTATTAAGGAATCGATCTCTGTGATCACACTAATAGAAATACTTAGAGGACATCGCCGGATAAAGAAGCAGAACAAAGCCGTTGCCTGAGAGAAGCTTCAGCATGTTGAGCGTCGACAGCAGGGTGATACTGAAGTATTGTGAGCTATATATGCGCTAAAGGAGAAGAAGGAATTTATTCAGATGTAGGCATACTCATAGCGTTTACTATAGTAGATAAATTTCTTTTTAATAATTAACTAGGGATTAAAGTGCCTGAGCATAGTGATATAGATTTCCGGGATTTTGCTAGCGAGCCTGAAAATCAGAGAAGAATGGAGATAATAGTTCAGGGTGCTCAACGCTTTGCCGATACATTAAGGAATATAGCCATGGGCTAGGGCCTCAATCTAATATATCTACAGTCGAGGTTGAACCCTACCCTTTCGATACATTTACGGTCTTAGTGTATATTGAGGCAAGAGATAATAGGTTCTTCTCCCTCAATCTAGAAAATATAGAGTTCACAGATATCAGTTTCAATGTGACCGTTAGAATATATGCTTGGAGAGAGATCGATGGTAGAGTGCCTCTACAAAGCCAAAGAGAAATTCTAGTACGCGAGGCAAAAATTCATGGACTGCCCCTAGATTCTAGTGCTGTGAATAAATTATCTAATCTATATAACTACCTACATAAAAATATCGCAACAGATCTACCTGAAATCATGTGAATGCATTATTTGGTGATAGGCTTATCACATGCACCATCATGGAGTTATTGGTACAACAATATTATCGATAAATACAGGAGAGGTCAGAAATTCAATTTCGACAGCAAACTCTATATCTACAGGTATATAAGAAGCTATAATGAACTAGATTTCATTAAATACACAAAAATAGTTTTCTCTACAAACCCATACGGAACCTACTGGACCACACTGTATACCGATAACGAAAATGAGGCTCAGAAGCTTCTAGCGTTACCAAAAGCCCCAAAAT
>JALXCO010000041.1:1289-2466 GCA_026990885.1 Desulfurococcales archaeon | reverse complement strand
TGCGTTTGGGGCTAGAGTAACGGGGTTTGAGATCGTTGATGGCAAGCTCCTTGTTGCGGTAAACAATATGGCTAATACATCTAGATACGATGCCCTCCCTATAGATGCTGGGTATAGGAGTTTCACTGTACTTGATCTCGGCATGCTGTATTCCTCACCGCAAATCAGGTTTAATGTGTGGGGATGGCAGGTTGGTTCGGATCATTTTGGGGGCATACCTCTAGCTGGCTATAGCGAGCCGAAGCTTGTGATTAGATCTAGCAGGGATAACAGGTTAACCATATATACATACGATCTATCTTTACCCTCTATAGATGCTGATCAAGATAGATATAGCTTGAAGAAAGGAAGAAACACTATAGACTTAAAGGGGCATGGAAACTCGATAGTCTCATTCAAGCTAGAGGATCCTGACGAGAAGTCGCTAATAACCATAGACCTGGAGTAACACAGCCAGATCGCAATACAACCTCCATCTTTACTGGAGGTCTCCAACCACCCAAGTGTTTTTCGGAGGGTTCGATTCTTATATCTCTATAATCTCATTCTCACTTATGAACCTTCTATACCATATATTGTAGAGCTCTGGGGTAACTATATGCAGCTCTATCGGTGCATCTATAGTCCTATAGACCTTAGCCATAACCTCATATTTTCTGCCGATATTTGTGGTAACTACCATGATATCTATATCGCTTTCAGCTATATATCGTCCTCTAACCACTGAGCCGAATATATAGACTTTGTGTTCTGGGATATGAGCCTTTCATATTTAATAGCTTATACTTAAGCAAGTATCGGCTGGCAGTACTCCTCGGGATTAAAGACAGCTAAATCATATTCACCTTCATCAATAAATCTCTCAGCATTGCGCAGAAACAAGTGTGTCCTCCTCCTTAAGACTTCAACCTCTTCAAAAGACACTATAGCCACCAAACCATTAGGGTTGCTTCCATAATATATAATCCTTAAAGATCCTTTAATAGTAAGGATTGAAGTCTCATCATAGTGGTTTTACCCTAATCACCCTTATTTCCGCTCCACGCTCTTTTGGTATTTAGCTTCAACGTCTCAGATTCTGCATTGCTTTACTAGACACCTTGAGTGAGTGGAGCGGAGACAGGGCTATGGGAGATAATTGATGTTGATAGGGAACCTATAGAATTTGCTGTAGGTA
>JALXCO010000041.1:0-1279 GCA_026990885.1 Desulfurococcales archaeon | reverse complement strand
CTTATGCACTAATTTCTCTATTCTTTTTAGAGCTAGCTCTACATGTTTTCTAGCGCACCAGCCTTCGTAGAAGCAGGTATGCATGGCGTTTCCAGCATTCCATGAATCGTTAGCCCATTCGCCGAACTCTTCTATAAGATCCTTGGTATAGGCCCAAAGCTCACTGTGGCTCGTTAGTCTCTTTTCACTCTTTCGGTAGGCATAGGCTTTAACGGCCAATGCTGTAGCTCCCCAGAGCTTTTCAGCAGCTTGTCTCATGTTGCCTTTATCGAGCTCTTTTCGGGCCTCCTCCAATAGGTCCTCGGCGGCCTCAACATACTCTAAAGCCCTGTCCCTAGGGTCGAGACCCTGACTGAGAAGATCCACCAAGTATTCGTCAACACTAACACCCAGCTTCTCAGCCTCCTCCCTGACACGTCTCGCTATCCGGCCACGAAGAATAACCTCGCTCAATACATCATCACCCGATATAAAGTATAAAAAAGTATATTCTATATTTTAATCTCTTATTTTAAAATATTAAAAAATATCTTCAACTCATTTTCAACTCGAAGCAAGATACTACTGATTATGATACCTACGACATTTACAGCTAGTCTCTTCTCTACAAAAATGCTTAGGCAATCCAAATTTTCCTTTCATCCGATTTATAGATATTAAATTATGTGTTAATGCTATAATGGTAAGGGGCGCTATATTTATCTAGCTTTAAGTGAGCTGGGTTAGCCTGGTAAGTTGAGGGTCTGGGTTTATGGTTAGGTTGAAGAGCGAATCGTCGTTAACCCCAGAATTATAGGTGGAAAACCAGTTATAAAGGGAATCAGAATACCAGTTTATTTCATACTGGAGCTAATAGCTAACGTGAATAATATTCCTCGAAGAGCACTCATCACCTCTGAGTGAGGTGGATTATAGCCATGGTAAGTGTGGGGCTGAAGCGTGATTTATATTAGAAGAGAAGTCTATAGAAACTAAAGCATTTCTCCAGGCATAATAGATATTGCCTGGCGTATTTTATAATACCTGGTGATTGTATTTTGTCCGGTATGGAGCGGAAGTTGCGTGTAGGTAGGAAGAGGGCTATATATCTTCCTCGAGAATTCCTGAAAGCGCTGGATCTCCGTGAGGGTGATCTGGTTGTTGTGAAGGTGGAGGGTGATCGTATTGTGATTAAGAAAGCTCTCGATCCGTTCCTCTTAGCGGCTAGAAAAAGAAAGTGGGCTTTCACTACAGTGGAGGAGTTTGAGGAGGAGAGTGAGAGTGAGCAGGAGTACTGGAG
>JALXCO010000040.1 GCA_026990885.1 Desulfurococcales archaeon | reverse complement strand
GCTTCAAGAGAGATGAGTATGGAGTTATTAAAGTTCCAAGCCACGATCTACTAGTTGTCTGAATACAAAGTATACTCCGAAGGTTTCAGGTAATATGAGAGCGATTCAGGCTAATCCCAAAGGAAAGGTATTTCCCGTACGTCTTGTACCGTAAGAGATACTATCCTATTATACCAGTATTAATTGAAGGCGGGGAAAGAACTGTTGTCTACGCCCTAATAGATAGCGGTGCCACCATAAGTCTCTTCCACACAAGTATCGCCGATGATGCCGTAATAGATTTGGATGATGCAGAGCAAGTGTATCTTGCAGGCGTAGGAGGCTACATTAAAGCATATGTTAAGAAGCAAGTAAATGTATCGATAGAAGAGCTAGGAAGAATCACTATACCAATAGCGTTCACAGAATATATTGTTTCCGATATAGCAATATTAGGTCGTCAAGGCTTCTTCGAATCCTTCGAAATAACGTTCAGGGAATGGGAGAAAAAGCTAATAATAAAGCCAAGAAACATCTAGTACGCTTACTGATGGTAGTTTGAAAGCAATGAAGTAGAAACATGATTAAGTTGCTAAAGACTTTGGTGATGTATTTCAATGCGTTTTGATTCACCGTTTTTCCCTAGAGGTTTATAACTCACTACAGCTACTTTAGCAATAGGGATGCTGATTGCAGTTGAAGGACGAGTTTGTCGCTATACGTGTCCCAAAGGACATTGTTGAAAACGCTCGTATTCCAGAGAGAGTTTGAGAGAGTGGCTAGAATAGAGCTCGCAATAGCCCTTTACGCCCGAGGAGTGCTCAGTCTTGGCCAAGCACGTCGCCTTGCCAAACTATCTAAATGGGAGCTTCTAGAAGAGCTGGCTAAGAGAGGGGTTGAGAGGCACTATACGCGGGAGGAGCTGGAAGATGACATCAACTTCGCAGAAGAATAGGGTCGTGGTATCGGATTCAAGCCCCCTGATACACCTTTCGCAAATAGGATGTCTCAATATCCTAAAAGAGCTTTTCGGCGAGATCCTGATTCCTCCTGCTGTGTACCGTGAGGTCGTAATAGACGGTCTAGAGCGGTCAGGCTCGAGAGAGGTAAAGGAAGCTTCTTGGATTAAGGTTGTAGAGGTAAGGAATGTGCATTTAAAGAGAATTCTCCAACTCTCACTAGATGAGGGTGAGGCGGAGGCTATAGTATTAGCTTTAGAGATTAACGCTGACTGGGTCCTACTTGACGATAGGGAAGCCCGCTTACAGGCCAAGAGACTAGGGCTTAGGGTGACTGGTACTCTAGGTGTATTGCTACGAGCTAAAAAGCTGGGACTAGTAGGGAGCCTAAAGGAGGAGCTTAATAAGCTTAGGGAGTCTGGGTTCCGCATATCTAAGGATCTCGAAAAAGAGGTACTTAAAACTGCAGGTGAGGGCTGAGGCTCTTAAAGAGTACTAGAGTGCTATAGTAAAAAGTCTTTAATATATCAACTTTGAGCTCGCCTAAAAGCTCAGAATCCATTCCAAAGGCCGTTTGACCTTAGAGAGTTTTAATCAACATATGCCTTATAACGTCTATAGAATTCCGTTCACCTAAACCGTACCCTTATATATCAAGCTGTGTCGGAGTGTATTGGGCACGGCTTGGTTCATCACGGTCTCCTCGGAGCCGCCTACGGGAGTCCTTTGAGGCTCCCCTCGGGAACCCCGAGGTAATCAACAATAAAACCTATAGACTCTAGAGGCTATAAGCTTTACGGCATACCTAATAGCTTTCAGAGGTATAGAAAGATACGGTTTAACATAGAAGCCATAATTTAACGTTTCTGCTCAAACGGCCTTAATGAAGGTTTCTGCCCCCTAAATACTTCTATCCTCCTTTTCTATGGAGAGTTTCTCGAATTATATTAGTGGCTGGTATTGCTGCGTTTATGTATTGTATAAGCATCTAAATGTTGTGTTGAGCTCTCGCTATACACGATCACAAATGAATCGCTAAATAGAGCTTGCTCACAGCAGTGTGTGGCGGGCCCGCCGGGATTTGAACCCGGGACTTCCGCCCAGAGTTTACGCTCTGGTCTTCGGGTTAAGAGCCCGGCGCTCTACCAGGCTGAGCTACGGGCCCACCATGCATATTTTATTTTTCTCGATTTATTAATTTAATTCTCTCTATCTCTATACCTGTGTTTCTGCTTGTACCTGCCTGCTAGATATACGGTGTTCTGTTGGCTTAGAGTTTAAATACGTGTTACGCTGTATGATAAGCTTATTACGTAGGGTTTAGTTGTGGAGCTGATATACTACGGATTATGCCCGTCGTGCTCAAGCTTTATAGAGTCCAGCAGGCTGGAGCTTGGGGTCCCCTGCAGGAGCTGTTTACCCAGCTATCCATCTTTTCTTGCAGGCGAGAAGGATGTCTTGAAGAAGGCCCAGTATATATATTCCTTGCTCAAGAGGTCCGACTCCAGTGTTCTTGGCTTCTATGAGAATATAGTTAATATGGTTTCTGAAATCTCTTTGTTTGACGAGTTCTTTCTTAAAGCTACTGGTAGAAGGCTCTGGAACATTCAGAGGTCTTGGGCTAAAAGGATACTGTCTGGGGATAGCTTCGCTATAATAGCTCCCACAGGCTCCGGGAAGTCTACAGTTCTTCATGTTTACTCGCTGTATATAGCCCACACCCTCCGTAGGGATCGTGCAGCCTCCGGGGGTGGGAGGGGTAGGCATGCTATATACTATATTCTTCCCACAAGGGAGCTTGCTAGACAGACGTATAGGAAGCTCAATGATATGGCTACTGGGGTTGATGGCTTAAGGGATCTAATGATCCTGTTCTACGACTCCTCAAGCAGAGATAGTAGGGCTAAGCTCGATATGATTGATCGCGGCGAATTCGATATCCTCATAACCACCTCGAGCTTCATCAGCCGCAGATTCGATCTTTTATCGGGTAAAATGTTTGCCTCAATCATAGCCGATGATCTAGACGCCATACTCAGGAACTCTAGAAACCTGGAGAGACTTTTAAATCTAATCAATGTAGCGCAGGAAGATATTGAGAGGGCCTTCAAGATAGCTGTGAAGAAGCAGGAACTTATGATCGCTAAAGCCGTAGGAAATACTGAGAAGTTTGAGAGGCTCAGGGAGGAGATCGAGATCCTCAGAGCCGAGCTATCAAGCAGCTTATCCGGCAAGACTATAGGACAGATGGTTGTAGCCACTGCAACCGGGAGGAGTGGAGGTATAAAGTCTAAGATCCTCAGAGAGATACTGAATTTTGAGGCTGGCGGTATCCTCGAGTATGTAAGAAACATAATAGATTCACACATGCCGCTTAGGGATCATAGCTCTATATGTAGCGTTGTTGAGAAGCTCAATCCTGGAACACTGATTTTTGTTTCTAAAGGCTACGACAACACCTATATAGAGCGCTTGGTTGATTCGCTTTCGCAGAAGGGGATAAATGCCGCTGTTGCCGATTCGAGTAAGAGGACATTGAGCAGGTTTCTTAGGGGTGAGTACGATGTGTTGGTGGGTAAGGCTAGCTATTACGGCACTATTGTTAGGGGTATAGATGCTCCTGAAAGGATATATAATGCCGTATTCATTGGTGTACCTAAATTCGTTATTCCTCTTAAGAACTATCTGTCTGATCTGAGGAATCTAGGGCTTGTAGCTATCTCCCTATCCAAGCATATGGATGAGTTCAGGAATATCCATTCTAGGATAATCAATATTATTGGGAGGATCGGTAGATCCGGGCTTTATGTTTTAAAGAACGCCCTAAGCGGTAAGGTCGAGCCTAAAGGGTATATTGCTGAAGTATATAGCGATACCCTATCCTGGATTGATGAGGTCACTAGCTATATAAGGCGTAACAAGGTGAGAAAGCTATATACCGAGAACTCCCTGATAGTTTTGACCGATAAGGGGTACCGCGTATATATTCCTGACCCGATGACATATATCCAGGCTAGCGGGAGGACCTCCAGATTCTTTGGTTCTGGGATGACTCTTGGTTTGTCTGTTGTGCTCTATGAGCATTCTGAGTTGCTTGATCTACTGTATAGAAGGGTCTCTAGATATATTCCTGATTTGCGGTTTATAGATTTCAGTGATCTGGATCTAGATAAGATCAAGAGAAAGCAGAAAGCTAGTAGAAGCAGGCGGGGCAACCTGGCGGCCAAGTCCTCTTTATCTATAGAAACCGCTCTACTTGTGGTGGAGTCCCCAACCAAGGCTAAGACCTTCGCCTCCATGTTTGGATCTAAAACCAAGAGGTTTATAGGGCAGTTCCCGATCTATGAGTTTTCTATAACCTATAAGGATAGAATCATACTTATAAGCTCCGTCCCAACACTGGGGCACGTATTTGATTTGATGAAGACGGAGGGTGTGTACGGCGTTAAGGTCGATGAAAACGGCTATGCTCCACACTACACCTTTATAGGTAAGTGCTACAGCTGTGGGAGCCAGTTCACAGTTGAGGACTCATCATCTATCTACTGTAGCCGCTGCGGGAGCGGTAAGGTTAGGGTTTCTATAGACACTATGGACGTTTTAAGGAAGCTGGCCTTGGAGGTGGATAAGATATATATAGCTACCGATCCCGACATTGAGGGGGAGAAGATAGCCTACGACATCTATTCCGCACTCAAGCCATACAACAACAATATCTATAGGGTTGAGCTCCACGAGATAACGAGGAGCGAGCTTCTAAAGGCTTTAGACAATGTTAGGGGTATAGACTTCAATCTTGTGAGGTCTCAGATAGTTAGAAGGATCGATGATAGATGGGTGGGTTTTTCGGTAAGCCAGAAGCTGCAGGAGAGCTATAATATGAGGTGGCTTGGCGCAGGTAGGGTCCAGACACCCGTTCTTGGGTGGATTATTGATAGCTATAATAGGTATAGATCTAGGATCGGCTACTGGATATATGTTGAGTTAGAGAACGGTGTTAAAGCAAGGATCTTTGTTGACTCTAGAAGCGATGTTGATACTGTATCCAGGATCATAGAGGAGGAGGGTCTCGAGCTTGATGATCTATCTAAAGAGATCAAGAAGATGAAACCCGCCCCGCCATACACTACCGATAGCCTCATACATGATGCCGGTAGGAGGCTCAGGTACTCAGCGAGCCTGATTATGAGGATTGCCCAGGATCTCTTCGAGCTGGGGTTGATAACATACCATAGAACCGACTCTACCCGGGTATCGGCTAAGGGCTTGGATATCGCGAGGAAGTATCTGTTGGAGAAATATGGTGAATCATATATTTCGCTTAGATCGTGGGGTTCTGATGGCGGGGGAGCGCATGAGTGTATAAGGCCAACTCAACCGCTCGATATGGAGGGTTTGAGAAAGGCCTTTTTTGAGGGTTCTATAGCTGCCAGCTCTCTAAGTAGGCATCATGAGAGGCTGTATGATTTGATATTTAGAAGATTTATAGCTAG
This sequence comes from Desulfurococcales archaeon, assembly GCA_026990885.1. Classification (GTDB taxonomy): domain Archaea; phylum Thermoproteota; class Thermoprotei_A; order Sulfolobales; family AG1; genus WANO01. The sequence continues at coordinate 2,938 of JALXCO010000040.1, read as the reverse complement.
CCAAATGAGTGAGTCGAGGGTCGAGTATCTGAGGCTCAGGTTTAGGGTTCCTAGAACGGGCCACGTAGTATTGATTGAGGGTATAGGCAGGGTTCTGGAGGATGGATTTACTAAAATATACAGTATGCATAGGTCTCTACCGGAGAAGCTAGCGGATCTTAAAAAGGGTGAGCATGTAGGTGCTAGGGTGATTGGCTACAGGAGAGGCTCGCTATATAGGATACTTACCAGCTCTGAGATAGTTAGGATGATGAAGGAGAGGGGGATCGGGAGGCCAAGCACATATTCTAAGGCTGTGGAAAACAATAAGAGGCATGGATACATTATCGAGACAAAAAGAGGCTATCTTGTACCTACTAGAATAGGGCTTAACGTGTATTCGTATGTCAGCAGGTTTTATCCATCGATCTCTACTGAGAAAGCCACGAGGGAGCTTGAGGCTCTAATCGATAGGGTTCAGAGGGGTGAGATCTCGGCTGATGATGCTTTAGATCTCATCTTCAAAGATCTGTTCACCAATATAGATAGCTTCAAATATAAGGTTATTTCCCAAAATGTTCCTTACGTGGCCAGACTAAAGATCTAGATATCTCTATTTATTAACCGCAGAGTTATCTAAATTCTTAGGTGTTTTCTATAGCTGAGGATACAGATCACACTCTATGTGAGAATCCTAATGAGCTAGCTAATGAGCGAAGCCCCTATCTAAGGATGCATTCATGCGATCCTGTAAGATGGCGAGCGTGGAACGAGAGGTCCCTTAGAGAGGCTAAAGAGAGACAGCTACCTATATTTCTCTCTATAGGCTACTCCTCATGTCACTGGTGCCATGTTATGCATAGGGAGAGCTTTAAGGATCCTGAGGTTGCCGAGATCTTGAATAGATACTTCATCCCTATAAAGGTTGATAGGGAGGAGTATCCGGATATAGATGATCTATATATGACATCCGTAATTATGGTCACCGGTTCCGGTGGGTGGCCTCTAAATGTTTTTCTTACCCCTGATCTCAAGCCTTTCTATGGGGGCACGTATTTTCCTAGGGATACCTTTATAGATTTGCTCCACAAAATAGTTGAGCTATGGAGAAGTGATAGGGACAGGATATATAGGGCTGCCGACGAGATATTTAAGGCTGTCTATGAATACGTCAGGCTCTCACAGGGTAGCGAGACGCCTGGAGTACGCGATGCTTTAAGCAGGTTTGACGATTTGTTTGAGAAGACATACGTGCAGATCGGTTCACAATTCGATCCTGAGTATGGCGGTTTTGGCTACTCAATGAAGTTTCCCATGGTACCAAGCAATCTATTTCTAGCCAGATACTGGTTTAGGCGTGGTGAGAGGGTTGTGGGCAGGATCCTTGTTAAAACCGCTGATTCGATGATTAGGTATGGGCTTCACGATCATTTACTGGGTGGTTTCTTTAGGTATACTGTTGATAGGGCTTGGAGGGTGCCTCACTTCGAAAAGATGCTGTATGATAATGCTCTTATAGCTAGATTTCTTATAGAGATCTTTAGGCTCACTGGTAATCCTGAGTATCTGATTACGGCTAAGAGAACTGTTGATTTCATGGTAAACTACATGTTGAATAAGAATGGGTTCTTCTCTTCAGCAATAGATGCTGACTCCGATGGTGAGGAGGGGGGATTCTACCTCTTTCACGAACACGAGATATATGAGGCGCTGGGTAAAGATCTTGGGGATATAGCTAAGATGATCTATGGGTACTCACCCAACAGTCTTATTGATGGCAAATTCCATCTGGTTAGAGAGCTGGATGTTTATGGGCTTTCAAGGAGGCTTGGGGTTGGTGTGGATGAGGCTGCCAGGATCTATAGCGAGATAGAGTATAGGCTCGCTAGGTATAGGCTTGAGAATAAGAGGCACCCGTTTATAGATACTAAGGCTCTAACCGATTGGAACATGCTTGCTGTGGTTTCGCTCGCTGAACTCTATGCGTGTACGGGCAATACACAGTATAGGGATCTGGGTTCAGACATATTGAGAAAAGCGGTCAACAAGCTATTTGATGGAGCCAGGGTTAGCCACGTGGTTTATCCTGATGGGGAGGTATCTAGCCATGGATACCTAGAGGATATCGCTGGGGTTGCTGAGGCCTCGATACATATGTATATGGCTACATTTGAGAGCAGATATATCCAGTATGCCGAGGACCTGGTTGATGCTATCTTAGGTAGCTGGCTAACGGGAGATGGGGGCTTGAATGCTTCCCCTGTATCTAAATTCTATGGCTCCTACACATATATGGATTCACCTACACCGAGCGGAGTCTCTACAGCTGCTAATGTGCTGTCATACATCTATCTCTACACCGGCGATCGTGAATATAAGGATCGTGTTAGGGACCTAGCCAAGAAGCTGGAGAGCTATCTGTCTCAGTCTCCAAGCCAGTTTAGCTATCTTATGGTGGCTCTAGACAATATATATAATCCAACCTATCAGATAGCGATCACATGTAGACGGGGCAGGGAGGTTGAGGCAGAAAAATTTATCGGCGAAATACATGGAGCATACCTACCCAAAGTCGCTGGTCTATGGGATGGAGAGCGTCTCGAGTCCAGGATCCTTAGAGAGTTCTTTAAGGGTAAGTCGGTTACTGACTCCCCAACATACTATATTTGCTATGGATCTAGATGCTACTTGCCGTTAAAGGATCCTGGAGAAGCGATAAAAGCTCTATATAGGATTAGGCACGAAAAATAGCTTGTTACAGCTAGAAAGTCACACCTCAAACATCTTGACTGTGTATTTTACCACTTTATCTATTAATACATCGACACCTATACCTGGCTTGTTTCTTGTGTGCATGTATCCCTCTCTATCGATTGTCCATGGGGGCTCCACGATGTCTTCTTCATAGTATCTGTTGCTTGCCGATATATCGTTGGGGTATCTAACGTTGGGGAGCGTT
>JALXCO010000039.1 GCA_026990885.1 Desulfurococcales archaeon | reverse complement strand
TTATCTTTCCGGCGTCGATGGCTATTGATTCATCGACATCTACCGTTTTCGAGAAGCTCTTTATCCAGCTTATATAGTTCAGCGCCTCCCCCTCCGGGTTCTTGATGTCTGCGGCCCTGTAGATTTTGGATGCTAGATAGAGTACCTCTCCTATGGTTAGTGTGCTCACGTAGATCTCTGCCTCTCCAGCGATCGCTTTCCTGAAGAGCCTATCGATCTTCCTCCTGTAGGGGGACCTCCTAACTATATAGTCGAGGAAAACGCTACTGTCTGGAGCCACCCTCAACCCTGAACATCCTCTTGGCTTTCTCCGCCTCCAGATCGATCTCCTCAGAGATAGCCTCCACCACAGCGCTGTACTCTATATCCACAACCCTCGGCCTGAGCGGGGTTATAACTATTCTCCCTCCATCGACCTCGGCGACGACACGGTCTCCCTCAGCGAGATCTAGAGCGTCCCTAAGCTTCTTGGGGAGTATAACTATTCCCTTGCGCCTAACCTTCAGTATATACTTCAAGCCCAACCAACTACTGGTTAAAATTAGCTAGATAGTTTAAAAACTTATCTATATACAGGATCAGCGTTCAACCCCTAGTAACATCCCTCAGGGCTATATCGATGTATGCCGCGGAGACAAACGCCATTATGTAGCCTGTTGCCGAGAACGCAGCCAGCACAGGGTCCCCGTAGAGGAAGGATGTTGTCGGGAATAGAACGAGGGACCTCACGAGGAGCTCTCTGGGGATCACGTATATCTGGAGGTCTGAGCTCCATGTAGGCAGGATCCTGGCTATCCAAGCCAGGTCCTCGCCTGTTGTTCTCTCAAGAAATATTATCACCGCCTGGATTATGGGCATTATAACCAGGAGGGATATGGGGACCACGGAGGATATAAGGGTGTTTCTGGTTAGCTGGCTGAACATCAGGGCCATTGTGAAGAACACCATGTTCCCATAGATCGATGCGGCAAGAACCGTTGGGGCTAGGGAGAGCATGGATTGAGCACCGAAAAATACGTGGGACGCCACGATAACCGTGGCTAGTGTGATGGTTATTATCGCCACATATATCATCAGCCCACCCAGGATCTTCCCGACGAAAACCTCCGTCCTTGTGGGGGGTTTGGAGAACAGGATCTCGGCGGTCCTCTTCTCATACTCCTCCGAGAACATCCCCCCGCCCAGCAGAACCCCCAGGGAGGCGAGTATGAAGCTCGGTATCGAGAACATGAATATCCATGCAAGGGACCTGTCCACGGGAATCGGCAGCCTCCCAGCCTCGTATAGGCCTATCGCGTAGCTGAATAGGTACCCGCTTCCTATGCTTGCCCCCAGGGCCAGTATGATTCCCACGATGATCTTTTTCTTGGCTAGGGACCTCTGGATCTCGTACTCCGCAACAATCCATATCCTCCAGAGAGGACTGAATCCACCAGCCATAGGTCTCATGCTCATGTTGCTGGACCCCGGGATCGGTCTCCACAATCCCTGAGAGACTTGATGTATGCCTGCTCCAGATCCACCGTGGTGGTCTCCATAGCCAGGATCAGGCAGCCGCTCCTATAGATCGCCTCAGAGATCTCCCTCCGGAAACCACTCCCCGCGTCTCGGGAAACAACAATCTTTATCCAGCTCCCATCCACAGAGAGATCCCTAACGAAGCCAAGCCCCCTAAGGGCCTCGGCAGCCCTCGAGGGATCGCCATCAACCTCAACCCTAACCACGTGGTCCCCAGATATGAGGGATAGCGCCCTACCTATCTCCCCGAAGAAGAGGAGGTCCCCCCTATATATTATCGCTAGATGGCTGGCCGTCTTCTCTACATCCTCCAGCAGGTGGGAGGACATGAGTATTGTTTTCCCCCCTCTAGCCAGATCCCTGAAGAGCTCCCTGAAAAACACCCTACCCTCAGGATCCATCCCCAGCGTGGGCTCGTCAAGCACAACCAGATCGGGATCATGAATGAGGGCCTGGGCAACCCCCAGCCTCTGAACCATACCCTTGCTGTATTTACCAATCCTCCTATCCGCCGCGTCGCTCAGCCCAACAAGCTCCAGCATCTCCCTAACCCTACCCCCTATCTCCCCGCTGGGGACCCCGTTTACTCTCGCAACAAACTCCAGGAACTGCCGCCCGGTCATGAAGTCGGGGAGGTTCGGGAGCTCCGGCATGTACCCTACTCTCCGGTATATTGTGCTGTGCTCCTTTCTCGGGTCTCTCCCGAAGATCCTTATGTAGCCCGAGTCGGGGGTTTGGAGATTCATTATTGTCCTTATAAGCGTGCTTTTCCCGGAGCCGTTTGGCCCTAGGAGCCCTAGGAGGACCCCTCTGCCAACCTCTAGAGACACCCCCTTCAGGGCCTCGATCCTTCCGTATCTCTTTCTGAGGTCCCTAACCACAAGCACTGGTGTGGCGGAGTCGTCCCCATCTATCTCTGCCATGGCGTGCCCATCTTCAATTATAGAGCGTTTTACATTATATATCTCTATCGCTTCCCCGCTGGCTTGCTTATGCTTTTATTTATCTACATATATGTATATATCCATATATATGGATTTAGATAGATATATATTAACACATATAATGTTTAAAACACCCCTAAACACGGATGATACCATGTTCCCAGGGGAGGAGTGGGTAACGGTCGCATCCTCTCTAACGCTTCTAGCGGTGTCCCTAGCTATAGCCCGGAGGTCCCCCATACCCGGGATCCTCTGGGTGGTCTCGGCACTAGGCTTCCTATTCGTCTCGCTGGGGCTAGCCGTGTGGGGGCTGGGAGCGCTGGAGATAGCCGCCACCCCAGTTATAGGGGCTCTCTACCCAGGGTTCCTCGCAACAGGGATCCTTGCCTGGAGATTCAGGGCTTGGAGATACTACCTAGCCTTCACCCTCGCAATGCTCGCCCTGATGGCCGCTGGGATAGCCACAGGCTACAGGCCCCTTGCCGGAGCATCTCAGGGGGTGCTCCACAGCCTGTCCGGGCTCATAATAGTTTTCGCCCCGATATACTACGCCGTTAGGGGGCTGGCCCCCGGCTACAGCATTCTTGTGAGCTTGGGTGGGCTGCTAATATCTGTTGGGGGGCTGGCTCTAGCCGCTATAGCTGTGGGCTCACCGATACTCCCTCTGGAGCTTGTAGTGTTTATCCTCCACCCAATACTGTTTCTATCGGCACTAATCATGGCCTCGGGCCTCTACCTGAGCTGGCTGAGGAGGTGATGGTGCTGTGCGCACCGATCTCGTTCTCGTCCACGGCTTGCTTGCTCTCGTGCTGGCCTCAATACTCCTTGGCTGGGGGGTCCTGCTGTCTCCCCCCATGAAGGGTGTTAGGGACCTCCTCGGGATCGGTGATTTAGAGGGCTTGAGATTCAACCCGGAGGTTGGTGCCGCGGAGATCGTCCCACTGGATAACGCTGAGGAGTTTCTGGCTAGGATAGCCCACTACTACCATGCTCTATTCATGATCCTTCTATACGGCACGCTGGCGGCTCTTATCCACGCCTACCGGGACAGGGTTAGGAATCCAGAGGCCATCCTAGCCCTAATGCTTGTGGGCTCGCTCATGACCCTGGTTGGCGGGGTCGTGTATGCCTATATAGATCACAGGTTCATGTGGCACGGCCTCTTTATCGGTGGGCTCGCCGTCTGCTTCTCGGCGGGTGTTCTTGCCCTCGCGAGCTTCAGGCCCGGCGACCTGCTGGGTTGGGCGACGTGGATCACTGGCCTCATGCTTATTCTGGGCGGGCTTGTCGGCGGGTATGTTGGCTCGAGCTTCATGGATCCGGAGCTGAGGGAGGGTTTTGTTGAGACGTTGATCGAGACCAGATTCGATCCGGAGGTGGGGGACAGGAACGAGATCTGGAGGGCATGGACAGGGCATCAGCACGCAATGGTTGCTTTATCCCTAACACTTGTCTTCCTATCAGCCATAAGGCTCCTCGAGCTGAGGAGGGGTGTGTTCACCAAGCTAGCTAGCCTCGGGGTGCTTCTCGGCGCACCAGTAATGGCTCTTGCCTCCCTCTCCGTGTGGGTCTTCGGCAAGGTTGCCCACCTGGTTATCACCCCGGCTGCGCTAACCCTTATAGCCGGCACCCTCATGCTCTCCTTCACCACCCGTGGGGGTCCCCTGCTCTCTAGATACGGTGCCCTCGCCTGGGGATTGAGGCTCGGGAATATTGGTGTATGGGGATTTGTCGCTGCTCCCGGAGCTATATTCGCCATAAGCCTTAGGAAGCCGACGGTGTTTTTCGATCCTCCGGTGAGGAGTGCCGAGTGGGAGTGGGTTGAGCTAGCCTTCAATATAGGGCACTGGCATCTCCTGCTTCTAGCCTGGGGTGTCGCGCTGATCCTTGTGGGGCTCTACATCTATCCCCCCAGGAGGCTTGCCCCCCACCTGATGTGGGGCTCTACAGCCGGGTTCCTTGGGTCTGGCCTCGGTGTCGCTCTATACATATTCACCGCCGCCCCCGGCGAGTACAGCCCCAACCCCTACAGCAATGAATGGCTCAAGCTTGTTGTTGAGCCCTCCCTCATACTGGTTACCCTATCCGTTGTCGGCCTCTTTATTGGGTTGCTCACGCATATCCTCGGCAGGTCTAGATGATCGTTAGGGGACCCCTGTAGACTAGCCGTGTAGCGTTGCCCCGCCTGAAGACTATAGATCAAGCCCTGAGCGTTCCCGGGGATCGCATCGATAAATCCCTCTATACACCAACTATATCGTGGTGGGCTGAATGGATTATAGGGAGGTCTTCGTTAGGGAGTATAGCGATATAGTTAGGCTTGATAGGCTTACCTGGATTAGGAGGGGGTATATTGATCGCTCCAGCCTATATAGGAGGGTGCCGATGCCCGATCTATTCAGCGTTTCAGGCGAGCTGATACCCCTCCCCAAGCCGAGGGTTGATTCAGCCTCAAGGGTTAGTGTTGCCGAGGCCCTCCTCTCCAGGAGGTCTGTGAGGTGCTTTGAGGACACTCCAATACCCCTGGATAAGCTGTCCACCCTCCTCTACCTGGCCTTCGGTGTGTCGAAGGTTGAGCCTGGTGTTTACGGCTACAGCAGGTTCCCCCTCAGAACCTTCCCCTCTGCCGGTGCTCTCCAGCCCCAGGAGGTCTATGTGGCTGTCTTCAGGGTTGAGGGCATTGATCCAGGGGTGTATAGGTATGTGTTCCACCGCCACTCCCTGGAGGTTAGGGCTAGGGGTGATTTCGGCTCAAGCCTTGTTTCCGCTGCTCTAGACCAGGATCATGTTGGTGAGGGGAATATTGCTGTCGCCATAACTGTTAGGTGGATAAGGTCGTCGTGGAAGTATGGTAGGAGGGGCTACAAGTACTCTCTTCTAGACGCTGGCTTCGCCGGGGAGAATCTCTATCTCGCCTCGCAGGCCCTTGGCTTGGGTACGTGTGCTGTTGGCGCTTTCTATGAGGAGGATCTATGCAGGATCCTGAGGGTGGACTGCTCGACCGAGATTCCTGTTCTCCTCATGCCAGTCGGTGTTCCCCGCTCCGGCTGTGATTACTGAATATTTTTTATCGAGCCGCACCAAAGCTTATTACCCCCTGTGGATTCCTCGAAAGATATTGATTGGTATATGTGTTAGAAAATTATTTAATGTGTTTTAGGCTAGTTCATATATGGGGAGTATATGGATTTATGGTCAGCGCCAGGTGAACCTATAGATGCCTTGAGGTCCCCCAGGCTTGCGCATGTACCAACGTTCGCTAGGCTTCCTCTATCTAGGGACCTCAGCGATCCTAGGATCAAGGGTGTTTTCCTGGGGGTCCCCTTCGACACAGGGGCAACATACTATAGCGGTGCGAGGCTCGCCCCAACATACATCAGGATAGAGTCCAGGCTTCTTAGGCCATACAACTATGTTCTTGGTGTCTACCCATTCAAGGTTCTCGGTCTGGTTGATTTCGGCGATGTGGATGTTGTTCCAACGAGCGTTGAGAAGACTCTGGATAGGGTTGAGGAGGCTGTCTCGGAGATCTCCTCGAGGGGGGTTACCCCGTTTATTGCTGGCGGGGACCACAGCATCTCCCTAGGGGTTCTCAGGGGTTTGAGGCGTAGGAAGCCTATCCTCGTGCACTTCGACAGCCATCTGGACTACTGGGACAGCTACTGGGGTGGTGAGAGGTACACCCATGGAACATGGGTTAGGAGGGCTATTGAGGAGGGCTTGGTTAGGGGTGTTGTGCAGATCGGGATTAGGGGTCCCCAGTTCAGTGAGGAGGACTTCAGCTACCCGAGGGATGCTCCCGTGGATTTCACCATGGTTACTATCTATGAGGCTAGATCCCGGGGCTTCGGCTGGCTGCTCGATCTCCTCAAGGGGCTCTCAGGCGATATATATGTGTCTTTCGACATAGACGTTGTAGATCCAGCATACGCCCCCGGGACAGGAACCAGGGAGGTAGGGGGCTTCACCTCCTACGAGGCTCTCGAGCTCATTAGGGCTCTAGCCAAGAGCAGGGGCAACCTGGTAGGGTTCGATGTTGTTGAGGTCTCTCCACCCATGGATTCATCCAACATAACCAGTCTTCTTGCGTCAAACCTTCTTTTCGAGGCTGCATCTGTTAAGGCGTACCAGGTTAGGTATGGGCTGTAGCCGGCTTTTTGGATCCTCTGTTATTCTCTGGCTCTCTCCTCCTGATCATCGGGGCAGGATTACCAGATCAGCATGGGCGCCCGGCCCGCTGTGTCTATGGGCTTTATATATTTATGTTTTTAAACTTGTTTAAATATATCTTTATATTCTAGACTATATATCTATATCTATTTCTTTATTTCTCTTTATTTATGCTGTTGTTTTTATGTTTGTTTATATTTTCATAAAAATATATTAACGCCTGTGTTTTTATTTATCCTGGTTGCTCGCCATGATTCCTGCTCCCTTCGAGTATTACTCTCCCTCATCTTTGGAGGAGGCTATCGAGCTTCTCGAGAGGTTTGGTGAAGACGCCAAGCTTCTTGCCGGTGGGCAGAGCCTTATACCCATGATGAAGCTCAGGATTATTGAGCCCAAGGTGATCATCGATCTCAATAGGGTTCCAGGGCTATCCTATATCCGTGAGGAGGGCGGGTTCCTCAGGATCGGTGCCTTAACCCGCTACTACATGGTTGAGGAGTCCGAGCTTGTGAGGAGGAGGTATCCCCTTCTCCACGAGGCTGTCTCGCAGATCGCTGATCCTGTTGTTAGGAACATGGGCACCGTCGGGGGTAACGTGTGCCACTCCGACCCGGCTAACGATCTCCCCGCGGTCATGCTGGCATACGGCGCCGAGATGGTTGCTGTCGGCCCCAACGGGGAGAGGGTTATTGGGGCCTCAGAGTTCTTTAGGGGTCCCTACCAGACTGATCTTCGCCCCGGAGAGATCCTTAAGGAGATCAGGATACCCCAAGCCAAACCCAGGAGTGGTGGGGCCTACCTCAAGCTTGAGCGCAGGGCCGGTGATTTCGCTATAGCTGCTTCAGCAGTTCAGGTTGTTCTGGACTCGAGTGATCGCTTCGAGTATGTTGGTATAGCCCTAACCAGTTTGGGGCCTACAGCCATAAGGGTTGATGCGGCCGAGAAGGTTCTTTTGGGGAGGTCCTCCTCGAACCTGAGCTCTATAAATGAGGCTGCGGAGCTGGCCTACAAGGCTGCTGAGCCTGTGTCTGATCTTAGAGGGCCTGAGTGGTATAAGAGGGAGATGGCTAAAGTACTAACCAAACGCGCGCTTCTGAAGGCTGTTGAGAGGGCTAGGTCTTTTACCGGGTGATGATCATGGGTGAGGGCAGGAAGCCCCTTAGGAGGGTCTCCATAACCATAAACGGGAAGAGGTATGAGGCCGAGGTGGAGCCCAGAATGCTTCTGGTGCACTTCATCAGGGAGGTTGCTGGATTAACCGGAACCCATGTTGGGTGCGACACAACTAACTGTGGGGCGTGTACCGTGCTGATGAATGGTAGAGCCGTCAAGTCATGCACGGTTTTCGCTGTCATGGCTGATGGGGCCGAGATAGTTACTGTTGAGGGTTTGGAGAGTGATGGGAAGCTCCACCCTGTTCAGGAGGGGTTTGTTGAGGAGCACGGGCTACAGTGCGGGTTCTGCACACCAGGCATGTTGATGACTTCTGTCTGGCTTCTCAGCAGGAATCCCGATCCTTCTGAGGAGGAGATCAGGAGGTATATCTCAGGCAATCTATGCAGGTGCACGGGCTACCTGAATATCGTGAAGGCTATTAGGTATGCCGCCAGGAAGATCCGTGAGGAGGGGGTCAGCCCCATACCTAGGTTCACTCCCGAAAAGCCGGGTAGGGGGTGATGCCTGGTGGGTGTGGGTCATCACCATAAGAGCTCTGGGATCGGTGCCCCTCTCAAGAGGAAAGAGGATCAGAGGCTTGTCAGGGGTAAGGGCCTCTATGT
>JALXCO010000038.1 GCA_026990885.1 Desulfurococcales archaeon | reverse complement strand
AGTGTGGTGGCAGAAGTCTAGTTATAGTTAATACTGTTGATAAGGCTAGAAAGGTCTATAGTGATTTGAGGAGGAGGTGCAGCTCCAACACCTATATTATTCATTCTCTTATGAGCCGCGGGGATAGAGCTAGGGTTGTTGATTATCTGGAGTCTCTTGAGTGTGGGACTAGAGATCGGGATAGCTTTATTCTTGTAGGCACTCAGAGCGTTGAGGTTGGGATCGACTATAGCTTCGATAACCTATATACCGAGCTATCCCCCATAGATAGCTTGATTCAGAGGATTGGTAGGGTTGGTAGATCTGGCGGTTTATCTAGGGTGGTTATCTATGATTCCGACCGGCACCCCTACGATAATAAGCTGCTTATGTCCCCTACCAGGGATATTGTTGGGTCTGGAGTGTTTAGCCGTATTGATCTTGGTGATGTGGATTCCCTATCTGGCTTTATAGATCGTGTATACACCCCTGAAGCGATAAGGAGCATGTCTGAGGAGGGAGATCACCTATATCTAAGGTTTGTTGAGTACCTGGATGATCTAAACCTCCTCTCTAGACCTCCTGAAGACGGTGTCTTTATCCGGCCCTCATTCTATGTTGGGGTGTCTATCGTGGATCAAAAGGATGTGGTTAATATAGATAGATTGGGGAGGGACGCTTTAAGGGTCGATGTGTTTAGAGACAATCTAATTAAGTTCTCTGTATCTCTGCTTGGTGGAGCTGAAGTGTTTAGCGGGAAGAGGCTTGCTGGATTGCTGCTTGGTGCCTTGCTACACGGCTGCAGGATATACCGTGTTTCGGGGGGCTATGATGGTTTTGTCCTGCTTGATGGTAGAGAGTTTAGTCGTGAAAGTATTAGTAGGCTTCTTAGGGATAGGAATGCTGATCCTGAAACAATCATCTATAGTGTTTTGGATAGGGTGTATGATCATGGATTTATTGTTGTTGCCTGCAGCGATCGCTCAAGCCTATACGATGATGGAGGCGTTAGGGTTGAGGGTCTTGAGGTCCACAGCGTTATTGAGCGTCTCAGAAGCGCTAAACCTAGGTCGAGGAGAAGAGGTGGGTAGGCCATGGGGTCCCCAAGCAATAGCTATTGCTGCGCCTACTATGAGGGTGATGAGTGTGTTGAGAGCTTTATAGCCCATATCGACTCCTCTCTAAAGGTTTGGAGGCATCTTAAGCCATACTATATTGGCTCGGTTACTCGTGCTGCTGGGTATCTGGATCTGGATCCTGTAGAGTTTGCCCTTGTAGTTCATGATTTCGGTAAGTTGGCTAGGGAGTATAGTGTTAATAGGCGTGGCTATAGGCATGAGCTTATAAGTAGCTATGTTGCCTATGAGGTTCTTAGGGATTTAGCTGGGAGGCTGGATCTTGGGGATGATGCTTTGCTGAGCATATCTCTGGCTGTTCTTCTTCACCACGAGTCCATCATTATGTCTGCCTATGTTTCTAGCTTTGGCGAGAGGTATCTTACTGTGTCTAATATTAGGAGGGTTGTTGAGAAGGCTGATCTTGGTTTGGGTTGTGATGCGTCTAGCCTTATTGATTATCTAGAGAGGTTATCTAGCTACTCGAGGTCTGCAGGGATCTATATCGACTATGTGGTTGATTTTCTATCTAGATGGGGGACCTCGCCCCTGCCTGCTGAGCGTGTTGTTGATGGCTTGAGGTATTTGATATTGAGATCCAGTGTGGGGGACCCCGACAGCCTGCATGTTATCAGGGCTAAGGCCGCTGCCGTGCTTCATCCACTTGTTGTTTCAGATTCTATCGCTGCCTATGTTTCGAGGTCCCTCTGTAGGGATCGCGATCCTGATAGTCTTAGGGATGAGGGTACCTGGGTTGTGAGGAGGGTTTTATCTGGTGCTGAGCCCATCGATCTAGATCTTGTGAAAAACTCCATATGCGGTGGTTCCGGTGGGCATTGATTCTGGTGGAATCCTATATACACCTGGGCATGGGCTTGTTGCTGACGCGTTAATTATGCATGGGCTGATTAGGGTTCTCGCCTCTAAGGGTGTTTATGATGGGTATGTTGAGAGGATTGGTGATCGCTTTAGGATCGTGCTGAACAAGCCCATCGATGAGATGTGCGACGATAAAGGTGGGCAGGGGAGGCGGGGATTGGGTGGGTGTGTTGTTCGTTCGGGGGTCCTTAACAATGTAGGGCTGGCTTTAGATTCTTATCTGAGGGCTAAGCCTAGGAGGTTTCTGAGGAACTTCTCTAGGTATATATATAAGTTCGATAGCTCAAATATTAATCCTAAGTCTTTTGATCCCTGGATGAGTGATCTGTTGAGAAACATCCGCTCAGGGATCGATATAGGGTTGTATAGCCATGATCTATACGATCATAAGGGCATATGCAGAGAGGGTAGAGAAGGTAAGAAATCCAGGTGTGGGGATCTATACACGCTCTACATGAATCTCTCATCTGTGTATGGAAAGTACTCCTCGAGCAACTTTATGGTTAAGGAGAACATATAC
>JALXCO010000037.1:6329-8527 GCA_026990885.1 Desulfurococcales archaeon | reverse complement strand
CTGCAATCACTCATACAGCCCTCGGATATGGGGACGGGGGCCACTACACCCCTATAAAGCCTGGGGAAAGGCAGCTTATCTATCCTCTTAACTCCGGAAATATACTCCTTCGATGTAGGGGAGCTCACGACATCGACTATCTTATCTATATTCTGGGGAGATATCATAGGCGACTCAGGAGCTATCTTCTTCACTGTGCTTGGCATGGACGAGACCATGCATCCCGCTACAACTATTTTTTTAGATCCTCCATAGATCTTTCTCAGCTCCATTATACGCCTAATCATCCTTTCCTCGCTATCCTTTCTCACAACACACGTATTCACAACTATAACGTCAGCGTCATCAAGATCGTCGGATATAGTTATTCCAGACTCTTCTAGATACCCCATCATGGCTGCTGAATCAGCTTTATTTAGGGTGCATCCGTATGTCTCGATGTATACTTTAATCCTTACGTCACCCCTATATCAATATATTTGTAGGGGAAGCCATAAATAATCAGAACCCTAGATATTTAAAAACATTAAAACTCTAAAATAGCTAGGTGGCGCAGTTGACCAGTATTTTGGAGAGATACGAGGAGATGCTGGATAGGCTATATAGTAGATTGCCTGAGAAAAGAAGCAAGAAGGCCTTAGATCTTCCTGAGCTCCAGATCGAGTATGTGGGGCAGAAAGCTATTATAAAGAACTTCAGCAATGTATCCGAGCGCCTTAATAGGGATCCTAGAATAGTTATGAGGTATCTATTGAAGCATCTTGCGAAGCCAGGAGCTATAAATCCCTCTGGCCAGCTAGAGATCTTCGGTACGCCGTCCAGCAGCACTATATCAAAGATCTTTATGAGGTTCCTCATGACATATGTGAGGTGCCCTACATGCGGATCTATAGATACAGATCTGGTAAGAAACAAAGGGAAAGTATGGTTCCTGAAATGCCTAGCGTGTGGAGCCGAATCAAGTATAGAGGCTATATAGAGAGGCCAGGGTGGAGCCTTGGGGGAGTTCTACGTTAAAATCTTTGATACAGGTAAAGACAGGGTTGCATCTATATGCGATAAAGATGTTTTTGGGAGAACCTTAGAGGATTCGGAGAGAGGTATCAAGATCACTATTGGAACACCGTTCTATGGGGGCGAACTAATGGAGCTGGATGAGGCTCTAGATATAATTAGGAGATCTACTATAGTCAACCTTGTAGGCAACAAGATCGTTGAGGCAGCAATAACCCACGGACTCATAGTTGAGAGCGCCGTTATAGAGATCCAGGGAGTAAAGCATGTACAGATCATACAGTTCGATGTAGGTCAGCAGGATTAACTTTATTACTATCTTTCAGAAGTATTAACCTATAGGATAGAAAAGAATATAGCAACGGATTTTAAAATGCCTAGATTCTGCGCAAGATGTGGAGCCACGGAGAGCAAGACAAACCCTATACTAACCTACCTATGTATTGATTGCTATATTAGAGAGAAGGGCATTAACCTTGTTCCAGAGATCGTTACCATAAAGACTTGTAGCCGCTGTGGATCAATCAAGTTCGAGGGTAAATGGCTTGCCCCAGACGAGTACGGCAACGACGTAAAGGTTCCCATCTCATATCATATCCAGGAAAACATAGAGAAATCCAGCCATTTCAATGAAATCGAGATCGAGAAGCTACAGATTAGAGAGGAGCTGGGCGGATACTATATAGAAACCACCGTAACCGGGAGGGTTCTGGGTAGAGTATTTAGGAAAATATACAGGTCTAGCCTTAAAATCACCAGAACCCTTTGCCCCACTTGCCTAAAGGCGCAGGGCAAATCATACGACGCTACCGTACAGATCAGGGGCCTACCCAGGCTGAACCGCAAGCTCGAAGATAAGCTATATAATGAGATCGCGAATAATGTGCCGGATATAATAAGAACTTTCATTGCCGAGATCGAGATCGTGAGGAACGGGATAGATGTGAAGCTAACCAGCAAGGAGGCTGCATATGCCCTGGCCGACTATATACAGAGGAAATATGGCGGGTACAGAACCTATAGTGATGAGTCGATTAAAAGGGATAGATCGGGTAAAACAGTGAGTAAAAAGACTATTAGCCTTAGAATACTTAGTGTTGAGCCTGGTGAGTATATAAATATAGATGGGAAACCATATATAGTTGATTCTGTGCATAGGGATCGGATCGTGCTCATAGATCGAG
>JALXCO010000037.1:0-6319 GCA_026990885.1 Desulfurococcales archaeon | reverse complement strand
CACCAGAACCCTTTGCCCCACTTGCCTAAAGGCGCAGGGCAAATCATACGACGCTACCGTACAGATCAGGGGCCTACCCAGGCTGAACCGCAAGCTCGAAGATAAGCTATATAATGAGATCGCGAACAATGTGCCGGATATAATAAGAACTTTCATTGCCGAGATCGAGATCGTGAGGAACGGGATAGATGTGAAGCTAACCAGCAAGGAGGCTGCATATGCCCTGGCCGACTATATACAGAGGAAATATGGCGGGTACAGAACCTATAGTGATGAGTCGATTAAAAGGGATAGATCGGGTAAAACAGTGAGTAAAAAGACTATTAGCCTTAGAATCCTTAGTGTTGAGCCTGGTGAGTATATAAATATAGATGGGAAACCATATATAGTTGATTCTGTGCATAGGGATCGGATCGTGCTCATAGATCGAGACGGGAAAAAGGTATCTATGAGCCATAGCGACATATATAAAGGGTGGTCAAAGAAAAAATAGGTTCTAAACAGCTTCCTTAAGCTTATCTTACTTTGATAGGGTATATACGCCTCTCTCTACTCTTTTTACCTGTCCCTTCTTAAGTAGCCTGTTAAGTGCTCCTCTAACTGTGTTGTAGTTTAAACCAGTTAGCTGACTAATTTCTTTAGGTGTTAGCTTGTCTTTCTTTTTTAGAGCCTCCAAAATTTTTGCTGTGCTACTCATGCTAGATCCCCAGATCACGATCTATATAAAAGCTAATAAACGTTTCGGTATTTAAAGCTAATAGAAGAATGGTGAGTATACTTGGTTAGGATCAGGAAGGGTTCATCATCGAGGATAGTGGTCACTAATGCCAGATACGTATTTGACCAGGATTACGACACCTTGGTGATAGAGAGGGATAGAGTCACGTATCTAGGTAGTGAAGGCAACATGAATATAGATTTGGGTAGTGAAGACACGATCATAGATGCCGAAGGACTATTTATAGGCCCAGGATTGATAGATTCACATATACATATATGGTCAACAGCTCTATCAAGAAAGGTTATCGATCTTAGAGATACATACAGCATTGAAGACCTGAAAAGAAAAATAAAGAATGCAGAGCCCGTTGGAGGAGTAATTCTAGGCCGGGGCTGGGATCAGGATAGATTTCCAGATAAGAAAATGCCCACAAGGTACGATCTCGACGACGTAGCTGGTGACAGGCCCGTTGTCTTGGTTAGGGTGTGTGGCCATATCGCTGTAGTTAACTCGAGAGCTATGGAGTATTTCGGGCTTTATGGGAATAGGGAGCTCGATAGATACATTATTAAAGATCAGGATGGTAAGCCCACCGGTGTTATTGTTGAGGATGCGGTTGGGTATGTAATGAGAAAGATCAATGAGATCATAGATATTGGTGATACATATTTACTTGAGGACTTCCTGATAGATCTAGCATCCAAAGGAGTAACATCTGTAGGAATGATGAACGCATCAAGAAAGGAGATAGAACTTGCCAAGAAGCTATATAGAACAAGAAAGAAATATGTTAGGCTCCATGCATATCTAAGCAGGGATGAGCTGAAACTAATAAGCGAGCTAGATAGGAGCATTGTAGATGGGTTCCTGGTTATTGAGGGCGTTAAGCTATTCTCTGACGGTAGCTTCGGGGGGAGAACAGCGTATCTATATGAAGACTATAATGATGATCCCGGTAATAGAGGATTGAACCTGCTAGATAGGGACGAGCTAGTAAGCGTAATCGATATAGCTCGGAGGTATAGGCTACAGGTAGCTGTACACGCTATAGGAGATGCAGCATTGGACTACGTGCTTGAAACAGCTGATCAGGCTGGATTTAGAGGCGTTGAAAATTTAAGGATAGAACATGCATCGCTCTTATCGGATAGGAGCATCGATCTGTTAAGGAAAGTCAAACCCGGCGTATCCATTCAGCCACGCTTTACTGTGTCGGACTTCTGGATAGAGTCGAGGTTAGGTAGAAAAAGATCTAAGAGGGCATACATGTTCAAGACATTAATGAATCTGGACCTATGCGTCTCATGCTCCAGCGACTCGCCAGTAGAGCCATACGACCCTAATGAAACGTTGAAAGCCGCATTGTTTAGGGGTCCTGGCGGCCCAAACCTGGGTGAGTCACTATCTATTGGTGAAGCATTAAAGATATACACCCAGGGAGGCGGATGCATACTTAGGAGGCCGAAACTTCTGGGATGCATAGATAAGGGGTGCGTGGGCGACTTCATATTATTTGACTATAGATACTCACACAGTATAGATGTGAAGCTCACCCATATAGCTGGTTCAGGGATTTTCATTAGGGATCAAAACTCTATAGAAGTTCAACCAAGATAGCTGTAGCCCCACCAAGTCCGTGGCACATTGACGCTATACCCCTTCTACCTCCTCTATGTTTAAGCGCGTTTATCAATGTCGTCAGTAGTCTGGCTCCAGTAGCTCCAAGTGGATGTCCTAGAGCTATTGATCCACCATGAACATTCAGCCTGCTATACTCAACCTTCAGATCCTTATTAAATATATAGCTGGAAACAGCGAAAGCCTCATTGTTTTCAAAAAGATCTATATCCGACACGTCAAGCTTAAACCCATCAAGAATCTCTCTAACCGCAGGCACGGGAGCCCAGGGAAACAGCATTGAATCAACATCAACGGAGGCGTAGCCAACAAGCCTCGCCACAGGTTTTAAGCCCAGCTCCTTCGCCTTAGAATATGTAGTCAGTATAACCCCTGCGGCACCATCGCTTAGCTGGGACGAGTTGCCGGCGGTATGCGGCCCCTCTGGCGTAAATACAGGCTTCAGGCTGGAGAGCTTCTCGTAAGATATATCGTCTTTTATACCTTCATCGTTTTCGAGCTCGATCCTTTTACCGTTCAGGGTTATAGATATAGGTGTGATCTCTCTAGAAAATACCCCGCTATCCCTAGCTTTAGCTGCTCTTCTATGGCTTTCTAGAGCAATAAGATCCAGCTCCTCCCTGCCCGCACCTATTTTTCTGGCATACAGATCAGCGATCTTCCCCATATGATAATTGTTGAAGGGATCAGTTAAACCATCATACACCATCGAATCAATAATCTCCACACGCCTATATGTTAAGTGGGGCACCCCCCTTCTAAAGGAGCTATCCAGCATGTATGGCGCCTGACTCATACTCTCAAATCCCCCAGCTATAGCCAGAGAGGCAGCGCCCTTCTCTATGTATAGTGCTGCCGTAGCTATAGCGGCCATCGAGGATGAACACACCATATCGACATTAAGGCAGTCTATTGTGGGTGGGAGACCAGCAGTTATTGCCGCCTGCTTCGATGTGAGCATCCCGGTCCCTGCCCTAATAACTTGGCCCATCACTATGAGATCTATATGGTCCTTATCCAAACCAGATCTATATAGAAGACTCTTAATAACCTCAGCACCAAGAATGTGTGCCTTAACCTGAGAAAGACCCCTCCCAAACTTCCCTATCGGCGTTCTGGTCGCTGAAACAATAACTATGTTGTTGAATTTAATAAGTAATTTAGACACCTCTATAGAGGTTATTACCTATTAATATCTTCATATATCAAAGTTTATGAATAGTGAGCTTAAGATCTGGAGCTGCCAGTTAGACTATAGTCTAAACATTTCTCCAGATAATAATTATATTGGGCCAACAGTAAATAGATGTATAGGTTTAATTAAAATGCGGAGAAAAAACGTAAGGGTAGATAGCGCCCTTCGAATCAAGGGATTAAGCCTGCTTGAGAACCCCAAGATATACAGGGTAATAATAGTCATTATGCTGGTATCAACTATAGCTCTAGGCGCATACCTAAGGCTCGTGCCAGCACTCAACTCAATAGCTAATGGCTACACCCTATATCTCGATGAGCTTGACCCCTACGAGGCATACTATATAGTGAAATACATGCTTGAAAAGGGACCCCTATCATACTACGAGCTCAAACCCCCTAATCCAGCCGCCATGCTGTTCTGGTATCCCTGGGGCAGGGACTTCACGAAGACCGAGCTACCAGGATTAATGTACACCATATACTTCACATATCTTCCGCTAAGCGTTTTTGGAGTACGCCTTATGGACTACATGGTTATATTCCCAGTTATAGCCACAGTGATCTCCCTGATAGGAATCTTTCTAGCCGCAAGAGAGCTGAGCAGAAGCAGCATTGCTGCAGTTATAGCCACAGCGTTTTTCGCAACTGTTTTCGCCGATCGAACATTGGCTGGGTTCACTGTTAAGTACACTATGGCGCTAATGATACTGCCCTACACAATATACATGTTCGCTAAGGCCTATAAGAGCATGAAGCTGAGGGACTTCCTGATACTTGGGGTTATCATATCATATATGGCTGTATCGAGCGGGCTCTATATAGGCACGTATGTTGTTGTATATTTAACTCTGATAATTACGCCCATACTATTCAAGAATATAGATGACAGAAGATTATTTATAAACACATTAGCTATGTCTATACCTATACTGATCAGCTTTCTCGCGACACCACTGTATGGTCTGGATTATCTAGATAGGAATCTGGGCTTAATATCTGTTGCAGGATTCACCATTCTAGGGATCAAAGCCTATATACTCAACAGGTTCCTCGGTAACAGATCTAGACTCGCGTATACACTACTAGTTATAGGAGGGGTAGCTTCAGGAGTAGCCATGCTACTAACGGGAATAATAAGCGTGAGCGGTAAAGCAGCCCTTGCCCTTGGGATAACGTATAACTTAGGCCCTCTACCCTTTACAGTTGCCGAGTACCAGCCTCTAGATCCAACAAGGCTAATGAGCTCCTATGGTGTCTTAACTATATTATCGATCCTGTCGATAATATACAATATATACCTATTGATCGCAAAGAAAGACCTTGCATCACTGTATGTATCAATACTCCTTCTAGTAACACTCTACGTGCTCTTCAACATAAGCTACTTCCTGTCCTACGCGGTACTGATTATGGCCATCGCCTCATCAACCTTTATAGCTCTATTGGTATCCGTCGCCTCAAAACTATTCATCAGATCGAGATACAGCTACCGCAAACCATCGATAATAGGGCCCATGATAGCCATAGCTCTACTTCTACTCTTCATACCAGCCCAAATATATACAGCATACACAGTCCACATACCAGCTTATGGAGGGCACCTACCCATGATCCTGACATCAGGGATAGGTGGAGCCAACCCAAGCGAGGCATGGATAGACGCCCTTGAATGGATTAGAGAGAACACCACCGAGGACTCGGTTATAGTGGCATGGTGGGACTATGGGTACTGGATCTCTGTTCTAGGCCAGAGACCATCAATAGCCGACGGCTCAACCATAAATGGAACACAGATATCTATTCTAGCTAAGATCCTAACCACAAACAACGAGACAGAAGCGGCAAGAATGCTTATAGAGAGCTTTAGAGTCAAACCAAACAAAACATATATACTCGTATACGATGCCTTCGCCGTGGACAAGAGAGGGACATTCGTGATCCCAGTTAATCTAGCTGACGCCGCAAAAGGCATATCAGCAATATTCAGGATAGCCGGCTACGACATAGACTACGACATATACGGCAACAACCCGCCCACACCTGAAAACCTTGGTAAGGGACCTCAGCGATACGTTAAGGTTCAAATAGATCAGGCTAGAGGTATAGTTAGGATCCAGCCAAACTGGGGGTCCCCCGACATATATACAACACTACTGTATGGAATAATGTCCAACGGGCTCAAGATAGCGTTTCCAAACACCGTTACCGTTATGCAGGGAGCCGGTGGAGGCGCAGAAAGCTTTGTTCCCGCTGTTCCATTTAAGTACTTCAAGCCGGCAGCTGTATTCAAGAGCAGGTTCCTATCCGACGGGAACTTTGACTACTTCGTAGTTGTATTCATATTCAAGCTGGTTTCCGATCCAAGAATGGAAACAGCTAACCAATAATCCCTATATTTTTTGGCTTATACCATAACCATTAACTCGGTTACCTAGCGGAATCACTAGATTTATAGATTCGTTCCCAGCAACTATATTGCTGAATGAAGCATCCCAACACATTTACTAGCCTGTGAACGTTCAAACAGGCTTCACCAGCATCTTTTCCTCATTAAGTATTCTCGAAGATAACACTAGCAACACTATAGATAGAGATATCAGCAGGGCTATATGGATAAATGATCCTGCAATATCGCCATAAGCGAACTTCTGTATCGAGAGAACAGAGTGCGTGTAGGGTATAAGCATCAATACAGCCTGAATATCCTGGGGAAGCTTCAATATATCGACAAACAAGACAGAGAAGAATATTGCTGACGCAAGG
>JALXCO010000036.1 GCA_026990885.1 Desulfurococcales archaeon | reverse complement strand
ATTACTTCCAGGATCCAGGAGATAATTAAGGAGGAGGGGATCATAACCACCAGCATACCCAACCACTACGTGATCATTACCAACGTAAGGGTTGGCGACCCACAGGTAAAGGAGTTTGATGGAAGCATTAATCGGGATATCACCCCTATGCAGTGTAGGATTAGGAATCTGACTTACGCCTCTCCTGTCTATGTTACTATGATCCAGGTTGAGAACGGTATAAGGTCTCCTCCAGTTGAGGTTGAGCTTGGCGAGATACCAATAATGATCGGGAGCATTAAGGATGTTTTAACCAAGATCAACGATCCTATAAAGCTGAGGGAGCTCGGAGAGGATCCTAAGGATCCAGGAGGATACTTCATAATAAACGGCAGCGAAAGGGTTCTTGTGGCCCAGGAAGATATGGTTGCTAACAGGGTTCTTGTAGACCACGCTAAAGAGGGGTTGAACGTAACGCATATGGCTAAGGTTGTTTCAGCAACGACAGGATACAGGATCCCGATTATACTCGATAGACACAAGGACGGAACGCTACACATCTCCTTCCCGGCAGTTACCGGGAAGATACCTTTCGTAGTAATGATGCGTGCACTCGGCCTTGAGAGTGATTGGGAGATTGTTAATGCTGTTTCACTAGATCCAGAGGTTCAGAAGGAGCTTATACCCTCGCTAACCCAGAGCATCGAGATAAAGACCTCTAAAGACGCTCTCGACTATATAGGCAGCAGGGTTGCTGTTGGGCAGCCGATGCAGGTCAGGATCGAGAGGGCTGAGCAGATTATAGATAGATATTTTCTCCCCCATATAGGCTACAGCAAGGAAGATCGGTTAAAGAAAGCCCTTTACCTAGGCTATATGGCCAACAAGCTCCTAGAGTTTGCTTTAGGCAGGAGACCCATAGACGATAAGGACCACTACAAAAACAAGAGACTTAAGCTAGCTGGAGAACTGCTTGCTGTACAGTTCCGAGCAGCCTTCAGAGCGTTTGTTAGGGACTTCAGGTACCAGCTCGAGAAGGCTAAGGCTAGAACGAGAAAGATCATTCAGCTCACCGCTTTGGTCAGAAGCGATATAGTCACCGAGAGGATCAGGCATGCAATGGCTACAGGCAACTGGGTGGGTAATAGGACGGGTGTTAGCCAGATCCTAGATAGAACAAACTGGATCTCTATGCACAGCCATATGAGGAGGGTTGTTTCGCCACTAAGCAGGAGTCAGCCGCATTTCGAGGCCAGAGATCTCCATGGCACGCAGTGGGGTAGGATATGCCCGTTTGAGACTCCCGAGGGGCCGAACTGTGGCCTGGTCAAGAATCTTGCTTTAATGAGCTATATCTCCGTTGGTGTTGATGAGCGATCTGTTGAGAGCATGATCTTGAGTTTTGACGAGCCAGACATAATGGTTATCCCTGCAGAGAAGGTGTTTAAGGAGGCTAAGAAGAGGCAGTTTTCCGACAACTATCTGAATTACTCGAGGGTCTTTATTAACGGGAAGCTTATAGGCTACTGTAAGGATGGGGCCAAGCTCACTGAGAAGATAAGGAAGCTTAGAAGATCAGGGGTGATCCATTACGAGGTTAGCGTCTCCCACTACAAAACAGAGTATGTGGATGAGGTATATATAAATACAGATCCAGGCAGGATAATGAGGCCCCTCCTCGTTGTCGAGGACGGTAAGCTTAAGCTAACCAAAGAAATTATAGATAAGCTGGCTAGCGGGGACCTCAAGTTCCAAGATCTATTGAAGATGGGGGTTGTGGAGCTCATAGACGCTGAGGAGGAGGAGAACGCGTATATAGCTATAGATCCCAGCGACATAACTAAGGAGCACACGCACATGGAGATATATCCCCCCGCAATAATGGGTATTGCAGCGTCAACCATACCGTATGCAGAGCATAACCAGAGCCCAAGGAACACGTATCAATCAGCCATGGTTAAGCAGGCTCTAGGCTTCTACGCATCGAACTACCAGCTTAGAACCGATTCAAGATCGCATCTCCTCCACTACCCAGAAAAACCGATCGTTCAAACCAGGTTCCTCGAGCTGACAGGATACAACGATAGGCCAGCTGGGCACAATATGGTTGTTGCGGTAATGAGCTACAGTGGCTACAACATGGAGGATGCCGTCATAGTGAATAAATCAAGCGTTGAGAGGGGTATGGCTAGATCCACATTCTTCAGGCTATACGTGACCGAGGAGAGAAAGTATCCTGGTGGAGATGAAGACAGGATAGAGGTCCCCGATCCGAGTGTACACGGCTTTAAGGGGAGACAGTACTATGATAAGCTCGATAGCGATGGCTTAATAGGGATAGAGATCCCTGTGAAGGGAGGGGATATCCTAATAGGTAAAACGTCGCCATCCAGATTCATGGAAGAGATGAAGGAGTTCGGTGTTGTTGCAGCCAAAAGAAAAGATACCTCTGTGGCCGTTAGGCATGGCGAGAAAGGTGTTGTCGATTCAGTCCTAGTTACAACCACCAATGAGGGTCATAGGCTTATAAAGGTTAGGGTTAGGGACCTCAGGATACCAGAGATCGGGGATAAGTTCGCCTCTAGGCATGGCCAGAAGGGTGTTATAGGCATGCTATTTAGCCAGGCAGACATGCCGTACACTCCAGATGGTATCACGCCAGATCTAATTATAAACCCGCACGCTCTGCCATCTAGAATGACTCTGGGGCAGTTGATGGAGAGCATAGCTGGAAAGGTTGCTGCTTTGAGAGGCAGATCTGTTGATGCAACGCCATTTTATGGTGAGAAGATCGATGATCTGAAGCGCGAGCTTCTATTTCTTGGTTATCCAGCGGACGGCACTGAGCCTATGTATGATGGGAGGACTGGTGAGCTTATTGGTAGCCCGATCTTTATAGGGATAGTGTACTATCAGAAGCTCCACCACATGGTTGCCGATAAGATCCATGCGAGGGCTAGGGGTCAGGTTCAGATCTTGACCAGGCAGCCGACTGAGGGTAGAGCTAGGGAGGGAGGATTGAGGTTCGGCGAGATGGAGAGGGACTGTCTAATAGGCCATGGCGCGTCTATGCTGCTTAAGGAGAGGCTTCTGGATAGTAGCGATAGAACCATTATATATGTGTGTAGTGAGTGCGGGCATATAGGGTGGTTCGATAGGTTGAGAAAGAGGTATGTGTGCCCGATCCATGAGGATAAGGCTGCCGTGGTTCCTATATATGTTTCATACGCATTCAAGCTTCTCATACAGGAGCTTATGGCTATGCATATCATGCCTAGACTCATAGTTAAAAGCAAGATTGATCTTTTCATGAAGAGGTGGGAGTAATGGATGAATACGTTATAGCCGGAATAAAGTTCGGCATATTGTCGCCCGACGAGATCAGGAAGATGTCTATAGCCCCGATTCTAACAAGCGAGATCCTCGATGAGGACGGCATGCCTATAAGAAACTCTATAATGGATCCTAGATTGGGCGTTGTGGAGCCAGGCAGAAGATGCGAGGTGTGTGGAAACACAATTGGCCAGTGTCCAGGGCATTTTGGGCATCTTGAACTTGCCAGGCCGGTTATTCATGTTGGGTTTATAAAGCATATATATGATCTTCTAAGGGCAACATGCAGGAACTGCGGAAGATTCAAGGTTCCCGAGGAATACATCAAGAGGTACAGGGATCCCGAGAGGGCTATAGGCGAGATACTCAAGATATATAGAAAAATGAGTGATAGATGGCCTCTGCTAGCTAGGAGGCTGTCTGAAACCCTTAAGAGGGAGGCATTCAGGGTTGATAGATGCCCGTTCTGTGGCGAGAAGCAGTACAAGATCAAGATCGAGAAGCCAACAACATTTTATGAGGAGAAGATGGAGGACCAGGTTAAGCTTAACCCGATCGAGGTTAGGCAGAGGCTGGAAAGGATACCTGACAGCGATCTCGAAATCCTCGGATACGATCCCAAGGAGTCTAGGCCGGAGTGGATGGTGCTTACGGTCCTGGCTATCCCACCACTAACTATAAGGCCCTCAATAGTTCTTGAGACGGGAGCTAGATCCGAGGACGATTTGACACACAAGCTCGCCGACATAGTGAGGACAAACGAGAGGTTGAGGGAGCATATAGCTTCTGGAGCCCCAAACATTATTGTTGAGGACCTGTGGGAGCTCCTGCAGTACCACGTTACAACATACTTCGATAATGAAGCTCCGGGAGTGCCGCCAGCAAAGCAGAGGTATGGAAGACCGCTAAGAACCCTTGCCCAGAGACTCAAGGGTAAGGAGGGTAGATTTAGAGGCAACCTATCGGGGAAGAGGGTTGACTACTCGGCTAGAAGCGTCATCAGCCCTGACCCATATATAAGTCTGAACGATGTTGGTGTACCTATCGAGATAGCCAAGGTCCTCACGATACCAGAGAGGGTCACGTCTTGGAATCTTGAGAATATGAGGAGGCTAATTATCAATGGCCCATACACATGGCCGGGAGCCAACTACGTTATATCGCCTGACGGCAGAAGGATAGACCTCAGGTTTGTTAATGATAGAAAAGCCCTCGCTGAAACGCTTACGTCTGGCTGGATTGTCGAGAGGCACCTAATGGATGGTGATGTTGTGCTGTTCAATAGGCAGCCAAGCCTGCATAGAATGAGTATTATGGCACATAAAGTTAGGGTACTGCCCGGAAAGACGTTTAGGCTACATCTAGCTGTATGTCCACCCTATAACGCTGATTTTGATGGGGACGAGATGAATCTCCATGTCCCCCAGTCGGAAGAGGCTAGGGCGGAAGCGAGGACGCTAATGCTTGTTCAGGAGCATATTTTGAGCCCTAGGTATGGGGGCCCGATAATAGGTGGGCTTCAAGACTATATTAGCGGATCATATATATTGACCAGCAAGGCTACTCTCCTCACCGAGGAGGAGGTTATAGATCTTTTAGCAGCGGCAAGATACGTCGGTCCGCTACCTGAACCCGCTATTCTATCACCTAAAAAGCTGTGGACTGGTAAGCAGCTACTCAGCCTATTTCTGCCTGATGACTTCAACTTTAGGGCTCACGCCAATGTATCTGCCGGGAACCTCAGGTGTGATGACGAGGAGTGCTTCTGGGACTCCTATGTTGTTGTTAAGAAGGGCAAGCTTCTCTTCGGTGTTCTAGATAAGAAGTCTATAGGCTCGCAGCAGCCTGAATCCATGTTCCACCACCTGGTAAGGGAGTATGGAAGCGAGTTTGGTAGAATGTTTATTGATAATGTGTTCAGAATGTTTATAAGGATTCTGGAGAAGAGAGGGTTCACAATGTCTTTTGATGACATAGTTATAAGTGAGGAGGCTGAGAGGGAGATCGAAAAGATCATGAAGAAAGCATTTGAGGACGTGTATAGGCTTATCGAAATTAAGGAGAGGGGTGAGTTGGAGCCTGTACCGGGTAGAAGCATTGATGAGTCTCTCGAGATCAAAATAATGGATGAGGTGCTTAGAAAGGCTAGAGAGGAGGCTGGTGAGGTGGCTATAAGGAGCTTGGATCCATTTAACCACGCATTCGTTATGGCCAGGACGGGTGCACGTGGATCCAGCCTAAATATAACCCAAATGGCCGCCTGTCTAGGCCAGCAGTCTATTAGGGGTGAGAGAATACATAGAGGATATAGGGATAGAGCTCTACCACACTTCAAGCCGGGAGACAAGGGGGCATTAGCGAGAGGGTTTGTCGTTTCAAGCTTTAGGAAGGGGTTAACACCAACTGAAATCTTCTTCCATGCTGCAGGTGGTAGGGAGGGTCTTGTAGATACCGCGGTTAGGACCTCGCAGAGCGGGTATATGCAGAGGAGACTTATAAACGCGCTTCAAGACCTGTATGTGGAGTACGATGGCTCTGTGAGGATGCCTGATAAGTCGATTATACAGGTTGTGTATGGTGATGACGGTATAGATCCTATGAAGAGCGTGCATGGGAAGTCTGTGGATGTTGATAGATTGATCGAGAGAGTTGTTGGGTGGAAGAGGTGACGCGTGCCAAGTCCTCTAAGAAATCAAGTAAACGATCTAGGGAGCAGGCTAAATCAAGATCCAAGCCAAAAGAGACGCGTGAAGAGATTAAGGCTGTTGCTGAAGCAGAGCCTACCCTAAGGCAGGCTACAGAGGATTTTATTAGGAAGACAATCCATGAAAAGGCACCCTACATGCCTAAAAGAATAGTTGATGAGTTGGTATCCAAGATAACGGCTAACAACCTTACTGAGGAGGAGGCGTCCAAGGT
Organism: Desulfurococcales archaeon; assembly: GCA_026990885.1. GTDB lineage: Archaea > Thermoproteota > Thermoprotei_A > Sulfolobales > AG1 > WANO01. The sequence continues at coordinate 21,885 of JALXCO010000036.1, read as the reverse complement.
TATAGATCTAGCTATAAACGAATACGTAAACAGCCTGATAGAGCCTGGAGAGGCTGTTGGAACAGTTACGGCCCAAAGCATAGGGGAGCCTGGAACCCAGATGACGCTCAGGACATTCCACTATGCTGGAGTTAGAGAGCTCAACGTAACCCTAGGGCTTCCGAGACTGATTGAGCTTGTTGATGCGAGGAAAACACCCTCAACACCCATAACCTATGTTTATCTTGATGAGGAGCATAGGCATGATCCGGAGAAGGCTAGAAGTCTAGCCAGAAAGATAGAGCTAACCAGAATAGAGAATGTTGCGTCAGGGATATATATGGATCTGGTTACAGGGATAATAACCCTGGAACTTGATCCTGAAATGCTTGAAGATAAGGGAGTTACGGTTAACCAGGTCAAGAGTATTTTAGAGAAGTATGGAGATGTGAAAGTATCGGATGAGAATCCATACACCCTGATTCTCGAGACAGGCATAGTTGACTATCTGAAGCTGAGTAGATTGAGGGATAAGATCCTTAGGACGAAAATTAAGGGGATCAAGAATATTAAGAGCGTAATAATACAGAAGCGAGGCAATGAATACGTTCTAATTACCGATGGAACCAATCTAAGAGCTTTAATGAAGGTTAAGGGCGTCGATCCATATAGGACAGTAAGCAACGATATAAAGGAGATAGAGGAGGTTCTAGGCATCGAGGCCGCAAGAACAATGCTGATAAGGGAAATCATGAACGTGTTAAACGAGCAGGGTCTGGATGTAGATATAAGACACGTAACCCTAGTCGCCGACATAATGACGAGAAGTGGGACGGTAAAGCAGATCGGTAGGCATGGAGTTACGGGCGAGAAGGAGAGCACACTGGCTAGGGCAGCTTTCGAGGTTACTGTTAAGCATCTGCTTGAGGCCGCGGCTAGGGGCGAGGTAGATGAGCTTTTAGGCGTTGCTGAAAATATTATAGTGGGTCAACCCATACCGTTGGGGACAGGTAAAGTTTCATTAATGATGAAAACCAGTGCTATAAGGAAGAAGCAGGGTGATGGCGGTTGAGTGAAAACGTAAGTATTGAGGGTGTGATCAAAAATATAGTGAAGTCCGGAAAAGTGAGTATAGGGTATAGGACAACGGTGAAAAACATAAAGCTCGGGAAGGCAAAGGCCGTTATTATGGCGTCGAAAATCCCTAGAAGTATTTTTGATGATATAAAGTACTATTCTTCTCTAGGAGGCATCCCTGTTCTTATATATGATGGAACAAGTATGGATCTTGGGGCAATCATAGGTAAACCGTTCCCCGTGTCTTCTATAGCTGTTATTGATTTAGGTAATGTAAGTCTAGACACAATTAGGGAGTTAGCTTCAAAAAGCATGGGAGGTGAGTAAGCAATTCCCGAAATCAAGCTAACTCTGGATGAAATGAGGTATATATCGATTTTTCAGGATCTAACCGGAGTAACCGTGAAGGACTGCATAGTTGATCATGACAACAACACGATAATATACCTAGTTAACCCAGGCGAAGCTGGCATAGCTATAGGTAAGAATGGGATCAATATAAAGAAAACAAGGAAGATACTGGGCAAGAACATTGAGGTCGTTGAATACTCAGACGACTTTACCCAGCTGGTCAAAAACATATTTCTGCCAGCAAGGGTTCATTCCGTCAAAAAAGTTAATCACCCAAACAAGCGTGTTGTCGTATATGTGAATGTGCATCCACAAGATAAGGGTCTCGCCATAGGCAGAAACGGTAGAAACGTACAGAAGGCTAAGCTGATATTAAAGAGATACTACGACGTTGATAATGTTGTGGTTGTATAGTTGAAATAAATATTATTTAGTCTCGATACCATATTAAAGAGATGTGGGTTGAGATAGATTGACAGGTAAGAAATCACCCTACGGGCTGTATGCTGCGGCAAAACTAAAGAAAAAGAGACTTAAGTTTAGGTGGAGCCAGAGAGACTTCAAGATTAGGATGCTTAGGCTCAAGGAGAAGTACGATCCATTGGAGGGGGCGCCAATGGCAAGCGGTATAGTGCTGGAAAAGGTTGGTGTAGAATCGAGGCAGCCGAATTCCGCGCTAAGGAAATGCGTAAGGGTTCAGCTGGTTAAAAACGGTAAGGTTGTGACAGCTTTTGTTCCTGGGGATGGAGCTATAAACTTTATAGAGGAGCATGATGAGGTTCTTATAGTTGGTATCGGTGGTACTAGGGGTAAGTCTATGGGTGATCTGCCGGGAGTTAAATACAAGGTAGTAATGGTTAATGGCGTATCGCTAGACGCGTTGATGAAGGGTAAGAAGCAGAAGCCTTTGAGATAGTGTAATTTTTAGGCTTCCTGCTCGCTATCTTCGTTTTCGGCTTCTAGCTCAATCTGTTTGATGACAAGTTCCTCCGACACGTATATTGGTATATCTATTAGGTAAGCCAGAAATACAGCGTGGCTTGGCACCATCTTCTTCGATATAATGAAACCATCCCCTTTTATATATATCTTTGCTGTATACAGTTGCGTTGTTTCATCTATCTCGTCTATTATCACTTTATCTATACGCTTCCCCAGGCCTTTAAGGTCGCTGTTGAACAGCGGCAGTATCTCGAATATTGTTTCTCTATTGTTCTCGATATTTACACCTTTGATCCTGTTTATCGCAAAAACAACCTCTCCAGGAACGCTATATAGATTGAAAACACGCCCATCTTCAAGGGTGCATTGGAGAATAGGAACTATATGTGGCGGTGGAGTAAAATACGCGTCAATATCAACTACTCTCAATAGTTTTCCAGTCAAAACATTACACCTACCCTCTAACTAGAGCATAGCTATAAATCCTAATTAATTTAACCTAGCTTTAAGGATCCGTTCGGTGATTATCTTTATATATCTTTCTACCCTTTATATCATACTGGGTTGGGGTTATAGATGAGTAGCGATTCGCAGAGGCAATCGATCAGTTTAGTGAGTATAAGCGACATAAAGATATTTGGTAAATGGAGCGTTGTTGGAGTGAACATCAGGGATCCAAGCCTAAAGAAATATATTTCCCTCAAACCCGTGTTTCTACCACATACCGGAGGTAGGCATGAGCATAGGAGATTTGGCAAGGCAGAGGTACCTATAGTAGAGAGGCTTATGAATAACCTCATGAAGGTGGGTAGGAATACAGGCAAGAAGGCTCTGGCCTATAATATAGTTAAAAGGGCTTTCGAACTGATATATCTAAAGACCGGAAGCAACCCGATCCAGGTTCTGGTGAGGGCCATAGAGAATAGCGCCCCCAGGGAAGAAACCACAAGAATAATGTATGGTGGTATAATATACCACGTTGCCGTAGATATATCACCTATGAGAAGGGTTGATCTAGCATTAAGACACCTGAGCGAGGGAGCTAGACTCTGCGCTTTCAAAAACACAAAGTCTATAGAGGAGTGCCTTGCCGATGAAATAATTGCGGCCGCAAACAACGATTCAAAGAGCTACGCAATATCCAGAAAAGATGAGATCGAAAGAATAGCCCTCAGCTCAAGATAGTTAGATAGAGCTGTATTCTTTTCTTTCGCTTTTGCATGCATAAAATATATTTTTAGTATAGCTAACATTAAGCAGATACATTAAGATGAAGCCCATATCAACAGATCACCCCAGCATCGAGGAGACATACACAGAGTACCGAAGGATTGTTTTTCCTAGGGACTCTAATCCAGCTGGATTCCTGTTTGGAGGTAAAATGCTTAACTGGATGATTGATGCAGGGACCTTCTCATCGTATAGACTAGCTGAAAGAGAGGTTTTCCTCGGCTTTCTAGATAATGTGTATTTTATAAACCCGGTTAAGATAGGTAGCATATTAACTTATAGATGCTGGATCCCCAGAACAGGTAGAAGCAGCATCGACGTCTATATTGAAGCGTTGGTTAGGGACAGATCTAGTAATAAGGTTTATCTATCTTCAGTAAGCAAAATGATATTTGTAGCCGTAGATGAAAGCGGCAGACCCGTAAGTATAGGTAGAAGGGTCACACCTAATTCCAGCTGGGAAGAAAAGCTACATAGCTACTTCCAGAAATGGCATAGCGAATCCATAAAAATCGTGGAGAGCTACAAGAAGATGAAGGATACAGATAATGAGGTTCTGTCGAAATACCAGGTTGAAAGCGTCAAGAGAGTCACCGTGGAGGATACTTTTCTCTCAAACGTGATGTATGCTGGAAGCCTAATGCTTTCTCTAGACGAAGTCGCCGCGATAATGGCGTCGACCTATGCAGAGGGTAACGTGGTCACGGCCTCCGTGGACCAGATGATTTTTGTTGAGCCGATAAAGGTCAATGAGTACATAAAGATTATAGCCCGGGTTACCCGTACATGGAACACGTCTATGGAGATCGCTGTTGATGTGTGGTCTGTAAGCGGGGAGTATAGAAGAAGAAAGCTGAGGTCGTATTTTACTTTCGTGCATGTAGATGAGTCGGGTAGGCCACTTCCAGTAAGGCAGTTTAGGCCGCATACTGTTGAGGAGCTTGATGAGTGGGAGGGTGCGGAGCTTAGGAGGAGCAGGAGGCTTAGGGAGTTGAAGAGTATCCAGAGATATAGATCTGTTGATTTAAGCGTAGATATGGATTCTGTGCAACCTATTACTCTTAAAGATCTTCTTTCCGAGGCAATGATCTAGGATAGAATATTTAAATGATCTAGGATAGAATATTTAAATGATCTAGGATAGAATATTTAAATGATCTAGGATAGAATATTTATAAGGAGTATATTATATTATGGATGGTAGGTGATTAGTGTGTCAAGTGGAAAACCACACATGAATCTAGTTATAATAGGACATGTAGACCATGGCAAAAGCACTTTAGTAGGGCACCTTTTAGTAGAGTTAGGCCAGGTCGATGAGAAGCAGCAGAAAATGGTTGAGGAGGAGGCAAAGAAGAGGGGTAAAGAAACTGAGAAGTACGCATGGCTTCTAGACAGGATGAAAGAGGAGCGTGATAGAGGAGTCACTATAGCCCTAAGCTTTGTGAAGTTCGAAACAAACAAGTATTTCTTCACCATTATAGATGCTCCAGGACATAGAGACTTCGTCAAGAACATGATTACTGGCACAAGCCAGGCAGATGCAGCCATCCTTGTAGTATCTGCCAGAAAAGGTGAGTTCGAGGCTGGAATCAGCCCTGAGGGGCAGACCAGAGAGCATATAACCTTAGCTAAAACCATGGGTATAGATCAGGTTATTGTGGCCGTAAATAAGATGGACGCCACAGAACCCCCATACTCGCAGGAGAGATTCAACGAGGTAACCAACACTCTAAAGAAGCTTATGAAGACCCTGGGATATAGGGTTGAGCAGCTACCCTTTATTCCTGTATCCGCATGGAACGGAGACAATCTAACCACAAGAAGCAACAACATGCCATGGTATAAGGGCCCAACACTGCTTGAGGCTCTAGACTCGCTGAAGCAGCCTTCCAAACCTGTAGATAAGCCTCTAAGGATACCCATATCTGAGGCTCTATCAATCAGCGGAGTCGGCACCGTTCTGGTTGGTAGAGTAGAGACTGGCGTCCTAAAGGTCGGCGACCAAGTAGTGATCATGCCTGTAGATATAAGCGGCGAGGTAAGAAGCATAGAGATGCACCATCAACCAATGCAGAAGGCTGAACCCGGCGACAACATAGGCTTCAACGTTAGAGGAGTTTCAAAGAAGGATGTTAAGAGAGGAGACGTTGTAGGGCACCCAACAAACAAGCCGACTGTAGCCGACGAGTTCACAGCTAGAGTATTCATTATGTGGCACCCCACAGCTATATCGGTTGGCTACACACCGGTTGTTCATGCACATACAGCATCTGTGGCCTGCAGAATCATTGAGATCCTAGGCAAGCTGGATCCAAGAACAGGCCAGATAGTTGAGAAGAACCCACAGTTCATAAAGATGGGTGATATAGCCCTAGTGAAGTTTAAGCCGATAAAGCCAATGGTTATCGAGAAGTACTCCGACTTTCCGCAGCTAGGCAGGTTCGCCATGAGAGATATGGGCAAGACTATAGGTGTAGGCACAATAGTCGATGTCAAGCCTATGCAGAGGTAAGGAACAGAATTAAATAAAACACACAGCAAAAGAACATAATAATCTTTTAATAAATAATATTAATTCAGAGAGACTCGATGATTAGTTAACAAATAACAATGACATGGTGATGAGGAGTATATGAAGGTTAGAATAAGGTTATGGGGAACCAATGTAGACAACGTAGAGTACGTTGCCAGGCAGATCGTGGATCTAGCTAAGAAGGCAGGAGTAATGGTTAAAGGACCAGTACCCCTACCAACAAAGAGGCTTGTTGTCCCGACTCTCAGACTACCTCATGGCGAGGGAACTAAAGTATATGAGAAGTGGGAGATGCGGATCCATAAGAGGCTAATAGATATAGCCGCGGATGAAAGAGTTATGAGGCAGATAATGAGAATAAGAGTTCCACAGAATGTATATATAGAGGTAGAAATGATAAGGAGCTAGCCGTAGTATATAATAAGATATACTAAACCCGAAAAACAAAATATCGAAATCAAGTTTTTATATATAGGAGATCACAGACTTTTAAAATCCTCTATAGATAATAAATAACTATGGAGCCGGGGTGCCCGAGCGGCCCAAGGGGCTGGCCTGGAGAGCCAGTGGGCGTTAAGCCCGCGCGGGTTCGAATCCCGCCCCCGGCGCTAATGTTATTTTACTTCTGTAGCTATAGTTGGATATGTAGGGATAGACAGTTATGCGCTGTTGTTTTAGGGGTAGATTGGTAAAGGTGATTGCTACATTAGGCCCTTCATCATCCAGCATTAAGGTTATGAAGGATATGGTTTTAGAGGGTGTCGACGGCTTTAGAATCAATTTTAGTCATGGAGATCCTGATTTCTGGGATCGTCTACTAGATAACATAAGGCTTGTCGAGGATCAGTTAGGCATCCACCTTGCTGTGATAGGCGATCTTGAGGGGCCAAAAATTAGGCTGGGGGATTTCGGGGATCCAGTTAAAGTTTCCAGTGGAGATACAATAGACATTTTTTATGGTGAGGAGAAACCTGTAGCTATAGACTCTGAAGAATTCTTTAAAACCATTGAGCCTGGCGATCATGTCCTTATCGATGATGGAAGGGTCAAGTTAAGGATCGAAGAAGTGGATGGTTACAGGGCTAGGGCTAAAGTGATCTACGGTAGAGCTATACATCCCCGAAAGGGTGTGGTGGTTGTTGGTAAAGACATATATGTCGGGGACCTCACAAGTAAAGATAAAGAGTGTATAAGGTATATAGCCAATAATAGCGTCTTCAGCCACATTATGGTGAGCTATGCAAACTCGGGCGAGCACATCCGTAGAGTAAGGGAATACCTTAAAGAAGCTAGTGTGGATGACATAGATGTTTTGGCCAAGATAGAAACCCCCAAGGGGGTGGAGAATGTTGATGAAATAGCTAGGGAATCTGATGGCATAGTTATAGCTAGAGGGGACCTAGGAATGCACTTTGACCTGGATAAATTACCGTTGATACAGGAATATCTAACATCAAAGGCTCTATCTCAGAGAAAACCAGTAGTGATAGCTACCGAGATACTCTCAAGTATGGTGGAGAATTCAACACCCTTAAGAAGCGAGATAGTCGATATATATGAGGGCATAAAAAGTGCTATCGACGCATTTCTACTAACATCGGAAACAGCAATCGGGAGAAACCCGGTTAATGTGGTTAGGTGGCTAGCTAAATCGATAAGTACTCTGCAGAGAAACTACAGAAAGATACATGAGGTTAGAGTAGACTCTGAAGTGAAGGAGGATAGGCTGGCTAAGGGGATAGTTGAGCTTTTTGAGAGTCTCGATTCAGATCTATTGGTATACTCTATGAGCGGCAGATTCGCTAGGAGGATATCTTCATATAGGCCGCGGAACCCGTTCTATGTGGGTGTGCCAAATCCGAAGATAGAGAGGTTAATAAGGATACTTTGGGGAACACAGCCTATACTTGTTGAGGCTAACGACTATCAGGAGGGGCTTCAAGGATTAAGCAGGGTATATAGTGGGGTTTCTGAGAAGAGATCCACGGTGGTTAAAGCCGCATGGATAAGGTTTGGAAACACCTATGAGATAACCGTGAGTGTTGCTTGATATATACTGCGATATATATCTAGAGATTTAAAAATAGCTTATAACCACCCATAATCTAATATTCTGATAGATAGGTTAGCAATACAACAACTGTATAAGGGATCACAGTTGGATCTGAAACGAAAGAGACTAAAAATACTAGTAGATGTGTGGGGAAAGATTCTGGAGGAGAGCGAAACAATCACGAGAGAGAAAGTAATCGAGTATCTAAAAAAAGAATACGAGGAAAACGGTATAGAGCCGTTTAGAGGCGCAGCTAAGCCTCCAGATATCTATGAAAAAGATATGATATCTCTATACCTTGTCGGCATATATGGTTTAGGGCTTAAAGAGGAGCTTAACCAGAGAATCATAGATATATTTAAACCTGAAGAAACCTATGATAAGGCTAGTATCATGCTTATAGAATCTAGAGATCCGCCGGAATCGTTAAGATCCAAGATAGTATCAATGCTCGGAAAAGAACCGGATTCGGCTCTTCTATCAAAGATCTTTAGAGTCGAGATTCTGAAGCACTACTACGGATTTAAAGAAGCCAATGAGATGCCGAAACTCCTGAGGTCCATGCTTAACACGTTTCCAGAGGAGATAGATACCGTGAAGAGATTAGGTAAGTTCTATATAGCGTATATGATAAGCATAGCCATATCAAAGGGCGAGATAAATGATTGGGCCACTAAAGAAGCTATGAAGCAGGCGTTCTCTATAGAGCTAGGCGACCTGAAAGCAATTCCGGATGACGAGTATATTTTGAAGATAACGAAGGTGATATATGGAAGGGAGAATCGTGGCCTGGAAAAGATACTGTCTATAAAGAAGGCGAGGAGACACAGCAGACAGTAGGGTTAATGCCCCTTTAAGTTTTTAGGCCCCAAATCTATTGATAATAATAGCCGGTAGGGTGGCGCGTTTGATTAAGGCTAACCTTGAGAAGAAATATCTGGTAAACAAGAAGGGGAAGAATATACTTGTTGAGGTATATAGATCTGTTGATGGAAAAACATTTGTAGTTATAGAGAACATGCTTAAACACACGTTCGAGAAGAAGGGGGAGGAGCTGGAGTGGGAAAATATAATAAAGGATGCCGAAGAGGTAGACTATGACCAATTACCTAGAGAGGTGAGGAAGGCGATATCAGCTGCTACAAAGGCATAGAGATAGAAGACAAAATATATAGAAAGCTTCTCGATATAGCTCAAAGATCTAGAGAAAGAGAGAGATGCGGTATTCTTGGAGGATCGATTGATAGAGATCGAGTTAAGGCGGAAATATATATCGATATACCAAATATAGCCCCATCCAACTACGAGTTCTATATGGATCCTCTATCTCTCTATAGAGCAATAAAGGATATAGAGGCAAGAAATCTTGAGGTAGTAGCTATATTCCATACTCACCCGGTAGATAATACATTTCCGAGCATAAAAGACCTGGATGGCATGAGGCTATGGCCTATACCCTGGATGATCGCCTCACCAAAAAGAGAGATATCCGCATGGATCCTGTGTAGCGATAAGCTATTTCGGCTCCCTATATATATCTCATCTCCAAAATAATGCTTAGGCAAGTGGTGGCGATGGAGAGAAGCAGATATATAGTTGTTACCGATGTAGATGGTACACTAACTATAGATAGAGATACATACATTATAGAGCCCTCAGTAATAGACGCTATCAAGAAGATACGCAGAAACGGCCACATAGTTATCCTAGCAAGCGGTAATTCTATACCGGTACTTGCCGGTCTATCAAGATATATAGGAGCAAACATGAGCTGCATAGCTGAAAACGGCTGTGCTATCTTCCATGAGGGCATCATCGAGTATATATCTCCAGAATGTAAGGAGCTGGAAGAGATAGAAAACGAGGTGGCATCAAGACTTAAAGAGGATCTGAAACCCAGCTGGCAGAACATATATAGAAGATGCGATAAATCTTTCAACAGGAAATCTAATAGATCGTGGAAATCGCTGCTGGAGGAAGTCAAAAAAATACTATTTCAGTATGGAGCCAGAGACTATAGGGTTGTCTCTACATCATACGCCATACACATTACCCATAAAGCATGTAGCAAATCCGCAGCCTTAGAGAGGCTCATACATAAATACTTCAGCTCAACATGGGGGGATGTTATAGCTATAGGAGACTCTATAACCGATCGTGAAATGATACTTAAAGCAAAAATAGGGTGTGCAGTATCAAACTCTGATCCGGAGCTCCTCTCAGTAGCTAAATGTGTTTCAACTAAACCCTCAGGAAGGGGATTTGTGGAAATTATTGAGAATCTGATTTTAGCGGAATAGCCTAAATTTTTAGATGGTGTAGCCTCATGGACGCTTTAGCCAGAACGCAGCTTGACGGCATCTATATAGTGTATACTGGACTCAAATACTGTCCACGCCATATATCTACATATATACTGGCTAACCGCAGTGATGTAGCGATAATAGATCCTGGCCCAAAAAACACACATACAAGGGTTCTCGATGCACTCAAGAAGATGGGATTAATGAATAAAAACATTAAGATAGTTTTGACCCATATCCATATAGATCATGCGGGATCAGCAACCATACTCTCGAAGAAGCTCGGCGGCTCACCCATATATGTTCATCCAATCGGGGTAAAGCACCTGAAGAACCCTGAAAAGCTCTGGAACGCCTCAAGACAGGTTCTGGGATGGCTAGCTGACGAATACGGTTCTCTTGATTCGGGAGAGGATCTCGATATAATAGGTTTAAAGGATAATGATGAATTGTTGGTGGGGGATTTTAGACTGAAAGCACTATATACGCCAGGGCACGCTTCCCACCACATCTCCTATTACTTGGAGGATCAGAACCTAGTGTTTATAGGAGATGCCGCAGGGGTGTTCCACTCTGAAGTAGAGGCAACATACCCAACAACGCCTCCACCATTTAGATATAGGGACTATATCGAGTCTATAGATAGAATCATAGGTATAGGCCCAAAATACATAGCTTATCCGCATAGCGGTATAGCTAGCAACATATCTATCCTTAAGAAACATAGAGATCAGATCGAGCTGTGGGTAGAGCTGATAAAGCAGGGGGCAGATACGATAGATGTGTTAGCGGAGAAAGATCCTTTCTTCGCGAAGATATATAGATACTATAATAACGGCAGAGACCTATGCCCCGTTGAGAGGGTAATTATTGAGAACTCGATAATGGGTATTTCGGAAGAGATTAAAAGGTTTAAATCCCTAAGCTAAATATATTCAGGTGACTGAAAATACAGGCCAACATTAAGGTTCTAGATCTAGTGAAGGAGGCTAAAAGATGTGGAGGGGTAGTTGCGGCCATACTATCCACGTTGAGGAAGAGTAAACGTGGAGATATAATTAAAATAACGGCGTCAGATGAGCAGGTTAAAGAGCTTAAGGAGGCTATAGATCTATTCACAAGATACGGACTTATAGAGGTCAAGGATCAGGTTTCAGAAAAAGAGCTAAGCATAATCAAAGTGAAATAGCTCTACTGGAATTTTATCTCTCCGAATGATAAGCCTCGAAGATATGCTTAGCCACATCGGTAAAGATGCTATCTAACACCTGTAGCGAATCTATTCTTTCAGACTTAGGCAGATTATCGCTAACAATCAACACGCAAGCAGATCTGAAGCCCCGAAGCTTCGACAAAACAAACAATGTTGCACACTCCATCTCAACAGACAGCACACCTCTAGAGCTCCATTTCTCAGCGAATTTCTCATCTTCAGCATAGAAAGCATCCGAACTATATACCGTGCCTAGATAAACATTGTATTTCGAGGCGGCGCTCTTCAGCTTTCTATAGATATCTAGAGTTAAACCTAGATCTGGTACAGCGGGAAAGCTAACGAGGTCCCCTATATACATACCGATAGTGCCGCCAAGCCCGTAAACGGCTCCATCCGCAACTATAATGTCTCCTATATTAATGTCTTTTCTTAAAGATCCTGTTGTACCAAGCCTAATAATGGTTTTAGCCCCCATCATATAGAGCTCTTCAAAAACAATAGCGGAGGACGCACCACCTATACCGTGTGTAGCTACAGTAACTTTCTCCCCATTGAAATATCCTGTATAGGTTATGAATCCCCTATACTCATTAACCAGTTTAGGACTGTCCAGCACCTGCGAAATTATATGTGATCTTCTCGGGTCGCCAACAGTTATAATTGGATCCCCTATATCTTCTCTAGATAATTTAAGGTGTATGGGCATATCTATAAACCACCTATTTTAGTATTCACAATAGCTACATAAATATAACTGAATCTAGAAGCATAAATATAAATACTACAGCTAGATAGGGGCTTAGAAACTTGAACATCCTATAAGCCTCATGCTTGTCAATGTAGATATAGTGTCTATACATCTTATATATGATAATCCACGTGAGCATAGAGCCCAAGGCTAACGTAAGTATAGCTTTAAACCCCGACATATAGAAGTATAGGGCGATAAGTATCTGGAGTATCACCATATGGATGATCGAGACCAGGATAGCTGTACGATCACCCTTCACCACAGGTAGCATAGGTATTCCTGCTCTCAGATAATCATCCTTATAGTAAATAACTATATACCATATATGCACATTGCTCCATATGGCTACCATCAGCAAAAGTATGAATGGCTCAACACTAATAGCATTGGTATAGGCCAGATATCCGCCAAAAGCGGGCATACCACCCGCAAAACCACCAAAAATAACGCTGCTCCAGGTTCTACGCTTAGTTAATATAGTATATATTAAAATATCTATTAGGAACCCCAGGAAGCCCGCGATAAACACATATATATTGACTAAATACGAAAAATACAGCCCAGCCAATAGTGTAGCCGCGGAGATTATTGATGCTTTCTCGCTTGAGATCAAGCCACTAGGGATGCTCCTTTTGCTTGTTCTAAACATGAGGCTGTCTATATCTCTATCTAAAACCATATTAAAGCCTGTTGTGCCAAACACGGATAGGGTCAGCCCCAAGAATAGAAGGAAAAGTTTATCTAGAACAACATCTCCCCGGCTAGCTATAAAATACGAGATGATACCAACCACTATTAGCATGATGCTTTGTCTTATCTTGAATAGGTCGGCAAATACATATATGGCCTTGTTAATGGGGCTTACTTTCTGGAGTTCCAATAAGAATCTCCCATATTATAATTATATACCAGCGTATTAGTATTTATCACTTTAAATATCTTCAAATTTACTTGTGGCTTTTTTAAATATATTTAAACTATTAAGCAGATTTGTGCATACGATAGCCCTATTATCTTCATCTACAGTATCCCTCTCCTCTGCAGCACATATCCTGGCGTATTCCCTTTCAAGATGCTTGAGTCTCTGGATCAAGGATGAAACATACCATTTATTAGGCTTCTCAGGTAAGCCCTCCCCCACAATTTTTGGGGACCCCTCATAGAAGCCTTCAGGATAATACATGTTCGTTAGTAGATAGTAGCCATATTTCACAAGCATGTAGCCAAGATCGCTTGACTCCTCGGGGTAACCATGATCCAGTACTCTAACCGTTATATCATCCCAGAGATAAGGTATCATGGCCTTGCCGGTTCGATTAAAAAAATCTGAGAACCCCCGAACGATTTTTTCGAGATCAGATAGTATTTGACTCCTACTATAGCTATCAATTCTGGAAAAGGGATGGATCTCGAACCAAGGGGCATATATATCTCTTCCATAGAAACAGCTTACATCGTAAACCCTGTATAGTGCCCTAACACCTAATATATATAGCCCCCTCAATCTACCACTCCTTATCGATACCACGCTAAGCCCCATTCTCTCAAGATGCCTTTTAAGATCTAGAGCTATATCTATTCGGCTAGAACCACCATGAGAATTCAGCATTTCCAGCACCAATCATCTATATATCATGAGACCCTCTTCTCAACATCAAAAGCTGGGGGATTGGGGATTAATATATGGATACGGCGGTGGCGGCTGCCCAGAGCCCCGCATCCTTGGCCGCTAGACGACCCGGCTTCAATAAATATTATAGTTATGGGGAATTAAAATATTATCGACCTTATATAGATCTGGTTTATAATGTAAAAGAGTTACAATATAAGCTTTTATGGATTTTAGGTTATGGTGAATAGACTTGAACAATAATTTTGAAGATCCCTATAGCGTTGCCGTTAAACAATTGAAAAGAGTTATAGACTATCTCGGCCTGGATGAATACATATTTGACATGCTGAAAACACCCGAAAGGGTTATTCAGGTTAAGGTTCCAGTCAAAATGGATAACGGAAGGACAGCAGTTTTTATAGGGTGGAGGAGCCAGCATAATAGCGCTTTAGGACCATACAAAGGTGGAGTTAGATACCACCCCAACGTAACGATGAACGAAGTTATGGCTCTATCTATGTGGATGACATGGAAAACAGCTCTGCTTGGATTGCCCTATGGCGGGGGTAAGGGCGGTATTAAGGTTGATCCTAGAAAACTATCCCATAGGGAGCTGCAGGAGCTGAGCAGGAACTATTTTGCCGCGCTCTCAAAGTTTGTGGGTATAGATCTAGACATCCCGGCACCAGACGTATATACAGACTCGCAGGTAATGGCATGGTTTATAGATGAATACTATAAAGTTACAGGATACAACATATATGGTGTCGTAACCAGCAAGCCTACTCTTCTAGGGGGTATGTATACAAGGATAATATCGACGGGTTTGGGCGTAGCTATAACGGCTAGGGAAGCAGCTAAGAGGCTGATTGGGGGCATAAAGGATCTTAGGGTCGCAATCCAGGGATTCGGCAACGTGGGATCTTACGCGGCAAAATTCCTAAGTGAATGGGGGGCGAAGATCATTGCTGTCAGCGACTCAAAAGGTGGTGTGTATAGCGAGAAGGGTTTAGATGTAGAAAAACTCTTCCAAGTAAAGAGAGACAAGGGATCGGTAATATACTATGGCGACGCAAAAAGGATATCAAACGAGGAGCTATTAACACTAGATACAGATATATTGATTCCAGCTGCCCTAGAAAACGTTATTACAGAAAGAAACGCGCCCCAAATAAAGGCTAAAGTAATAGCTGAAGGGGCGAACGGGCCAACAACGCCAAAGGCGGATGAGATCCTCCATGAAAGAGGGATATACGTGATACCCGACATCCTGGCTAATGCTGGAGGAGTAACGATGAGCTGGATAGAGTGGGCAAACAATAGAATGGGTAACTGGCTAACCGAGGAGGAGGCACGTAGAAAGCTGGAGGAGAAAATGATTAACGCATTCAACGATCACTATAGCTATTGGTCGAGGAAGAAAGATATAGATCCTAGAACAGCCGCTCAGGCACTAGCCGTAGAAAAAGTTGTTGAGGCTATGAAGCTTAGAGGGTGGATATAGGGTAGCTAGCTATTATCCTGTATATAGCTTTTTCCACTTTTTAACGCCTCATGCGCCTTAGATAACTCATAGCCCAGATACAGGGCGTGTTCGGGATCCGACACGCCGGAGAGCTTTAAGGCGACCCTACCCACGCTTTTAGGATCTCTACCCCTCACCCTATAGGTTGCTTTATCTCTGTCTCCCCTAAAAACATATACTTCCAGAAAACCTTCATACGGATCTATCTGGATAACAAAGAATCTATTAGCATCCATCCTGGAGGGGGGAACATATCTATCAACCAACACATCGTTTTTAAACTCGATCTCTGTCCTCTCAATGGGGTTCTTGCTTTTAGCTATAAGAAGATCTGTATCCAGGTCCTGGGGAGGGGATTTCCTGATATAGGCTTTCAGCACCATATCCCTTGATATAGAGATCTCTCTAACCGAACCCCAAGTCTTCCAGCTATCCTCAGTTGCCAGAATGATGGAGGAGCCAACCTCCAGGGCTATAGAGGTTAGATAGGCATTTATGCCGATTGAATCCGCATCGATCATCTCAACTATATTTGCGGCGCTAAGCAGTGTTGGGATCTTAGGCGCTTTATGCTTTAGAATGGCTAGCGCATAGATAGAGGCTAGAGAACCGAATAAGGGTGGTGATATAACCGGATCCAGTATTATCTTATCAATCCCATGCTCACCAACAATCTTCATTTCGTCAAGGGTGTTAGATGCCCTAGCCTCAGCGCTACCGTCTCCAGCAGACTCGGGAACAACAACCGCCGATATTTCTGGGTTTATATCTACTATCTTATCTACCCAATGTATAAATGATCTGCTTAGATTCATCACCAGAGAGGCACCGTTTTCAACAGCCGAAAGCACCTCGGATAGGCTGAGCGAGTCAATACCGATCGGTATATCTACGCTCCGCTTCAAAGACCTTACAGCCTTCTCTACAAGCTCCGGATTATTACTACCTACATGCGTCCCCAAAACAATAAGGTTTGCCCCATTATTAGCCATATATCTGGCTCGCTTAACCATGTTATCTATGTTGTCCTCTAAATTCAACTCCGAGAATATGAGGATCGGGGGAGAGTTAGATGGTATCTTGAGCCCATCTATAGTGAAGGAGTATTCATAGTTTCTCCATAGGTTATCGAGCATCTCGCTATCCACATCCTTAATATTAATTATCTTATCCGCAGGCTTCACTGTGGAGAGCTCAATATCTTCCCTAACAACCTTCCTCAGTATTCTCGGTATATCCCCGCTATATTTGCTTCCTTTAAAGCATCTGATGCCGAACTCCCTATTGATGGGATCTAGATCCCCAATCACCAATCCAGGTACTAAAATAAGATCAAAAGACCTAACATAGTTCAAGTTTTCAGACACATATCTACGCACATCATAGGAGGACATCAGTGCGGCAACAGGTACATTAAGTACAGCAACCTCAACCTCGACACCAAGCTCCTCAGACGATTTCTTAGCCGCTAACCTAACTAGAGGCTCAGCTAGCTTGCCGGTTATCAGTAGGATCCTCATAGCATCTCAACCATATCGGGTATTACTAGATATAAAAATACCTAATCAAAAATATAATGTTTAGAACCGACGGCCAGACACACCGATATATAGAAATAGCTTTAAGTTCAAAATATTAATTTATTAGATAGGGAATCGGTAAAAATAAGGTACAATAAACCTATATACAGGTGATGTGGATGGGTGATAAAGAAATCAGCAGTCTCCTAGATAGAATAGCCAGGAGCATACTGGAGAAAACAAAGACAAAACAAGACTCAGACAACTCCTCGAAGGAGTCGGCCGTAAAAGAGCTAAAAAGCATAGGTGAGTTAGAGGAGTTCATAAGGGTTGGGAACTCGATAGTGATTTTCTACAACCCCACGTGCCCAGCATGCAAAAGATACCTACCAGTTGTAGAGGCGTACGCTAAGAAAGGCGTTAAAGGCTTTAAGTTCGCCAAGATAAGCACAGTTGACGTGAAAGGGGTATCGAGAAAATACACTATAATTGCTGTTCCAACAACCATAGCTTTCAGAAACGGTAGAGAGGTCAGGCGGACCGAGGGCTTTATGAGTGAGGATGAGCTGAATCTATTTATAAAGACTCTACCAGTCTGAATGGAATTAAATGTTTTTGTGTCTAGGGACCTCCAGGCACGCACCCGGTAAACACTATAAACAATTATATTGCTGGCTTCTCAAATTCTATATATATACCTGGCTTCAGAGGCAGGGAATCCTTTTTCTTTCCTCCTAGATCCTTTACGCTCTCATCCATCGATCTATATATAACTACATCGGAGCCGAACTCTCTAGTCAATTGATCCTTATATCCCGAAATCACTTTAAACTCATCGAAAGCCCCGGAATTCAAGATAAGCTCCCTAATATTTTCAGGTATCTCCGAAGCCAGCTCATATATTTTCTTAAGCCTTAGAGATGCCCGCTCCTTAGGCAAGCTGTATGCCCCGATGTATTTGCTGATCAGGTCCCTTAAGGATCCGCCCTTCTCTATGATTCTTATGGAATCCCTCAATATGTCTATTTCGAATGGTTCAGACACGTATATATAGATCTTTCTGGGCTTGGCCTTGATAAGAGATATAATCTCTCTTATATCGTTCTTAACCAGAGTGATATACTCGTTCTGAAGCTCAAGGCTATAGTCGATGTTTCTAGCTATAGCATCCATATCTATCTTTTCTGCAACAACATTAGACGACTTACCAAACACACTGCTCCATATCTCCTCAGCTATATGTGGTGTGAAAACAGACAGAATCTTTGTCCACTCCACAGTAAGGCTATATATCTCTTCATACACCTCCTTAGCCTTCTCAATATAGCTATTTAGAAGCCTAGGATAGTTGTATACCACCTCTATGGCCGCATCCCTAACCCTAACACCCTCAAGCATTTCTATAGCCTTATTTAGTGTTCTAGCCAGCTTCGATGAATATATCTTATCTATATAGTCGGCGGAGCCTTTTATATCGTGCTTAGCGAATCTAGCGATGTTGTTGTATAGATCTCTAAGTATATAGGGTATCTTCCTGGCCTCATCACTTCTGAAGTCGAGATCCTGAGAGAGCTCGGCCTGAATAGCGAACATCAGCCTTAAGCCATCACTACTATACATGTTGACAGCCCTCAACGCAGGAAGTATATTCCTCTTACTCTTCGACATCTTATCTCCATCCCTCAGAACCCAGCCATGGACTATAATGCCTTTAGGCCACAGCTCTCTTGGGAGTATAGCTATATGGTTCATTATGAAGAATGGAAGATGGTTGTTTGCCAGATCCTTTCCAGCAACCCTGACATCAAGCGGGTACCAGTAGGTGAACTCCTCTCTTAGGTCTTTAATGAACTCCTCAGAGACTCCTAGGGCTTTAGCAAGATCTCTAGGATTGCCCTTTCCATGAACAATATATCTCCAGAATCTATTGGCCAGCTCCTGATCCTTTACAAGCCTGTCTTCTAGATCCCTGATCTTGTGTGCCACAGTATAGTATACCATATATATTGTTGAGTCGCTTAAGCTCTCAATGATCCATGAAGGATCCCACGGAAGAGACGTGCCAAGACCACGGGTCCTCGCACACGGCTTCTCCCTCAACGATTTTATAACTAGCTTTATATGATCCTTAGCTTCTCTAGGATAGATCTCCATAGCATCTACATGCTCGAGAGCCAGCCTCTTCCACTCCTCATTACCGTAGTCGATGAACCATTGGTCCTCGAGAATCTTAACGACAATTTCCGTGCCACACCTACAGTAGACGGGTTTATTTATGATCTCATATATAGTGTCGCCGCTTCCAGTCAGCTTCAGCAATTTAATAATGTTTTCTCTAGCTTCAGCGACAGGTCTTCCCTCAATCCAACCCTTAACAAACGCCTTTAGATACCTAGCCCCCTCAATATCGCTCCTGATATATTTGCTGATCCCATGGATCATTGTACCTGAATTGAACTCCAAGCTATAAAGCTCCTTAACAGCCTTCTCAAGCCTACCCTTATCCCTAAAACTCTTAACCCCGTACTTATCAAGGATCCATTTAGACGCTAGGGTATCCTTAGGTATCGTGTGGCGCACCTCAATCAATGGTCTAGGCTCCAATACCTTGAATCTACCTCTATCTATTGTAGATAGAGCGAGATAGTCGTCAGGCGAATGGGAGGGCACACTCATAACTATACCAGTACCGAACTCCGGCTCAACAAAATCGGCACCTATAACCTGGATCTCCTCACCAGTAACTGGGTTGACAACAAATCTACCTATGAGGGTCCCTGGATCTATATCCCCAACAAGCTTGATGTCCTTTTTCTGGTACCTGAGCTTAGTGTAGCTATCGTACGACACAATCCATACCGAGCCATCAACCATTACTTTAACATATCTTGCGTTAGGATTGATCCATATATTGGTGACGCCGAATATAGTTTCAGGCCTTAAAGTTGCTGCAGGAAAGACATATTCGCCATCCACAGAATTGAACAGAATCAGGGTGAACGAATCTATTTCAGGATCTTTATCGTCTTTAGTATCGTGACCACCAACAGGCATGTTGTGTTTAGGGCACCACCCCACAGGATAGCTTCCCTTAACCAGGTACCCTTTCTTCCTCAGCTCGCTAAACTGCCATTTAATGAAGGTGCTGAACAACGGATCAACAGTTGTGAACTCCCTCCTCCAATCGATCGATAGACCCAGTCTAATCATAGACTCCTTAGATACCCTATGGAAGTATCTAGCTAGGTAGAGAGGCTCCTTCATGTTAGATACTTCATCTGGAGGCACGTCATAGAGATCCACAAACAAGCTATACAGCTCTTTATCGCCCGAAGCTATAGATTCAGCCATAGTCAGTATTGGGGTCCCCGTATAGTGGAAACCCATGGGGTAGAGGGTATTGTATCCCTTAAGCCTATAGAACCTAGCTATGAAATCCGCGGTTATGAAGCTTCTGCTATTCCCAATATGTATCGGGCTATTGGGGTAGGGAAAGGCTGCAGTAATATAGAACTTGGATTTATCACTTGGATCAGACATATAGACCTTTCTCTCCCTCCAAACCTCCTGCCATTTAGAGGCTATCTCATTAAGCCACGTAACAGCAGGATCCGTCATGGCTAACACAGCAGGCAACACAGCTTATGCTAAATAAAATTAATTAAATTAATAGATATAAGTTTTACAACAATCACTCATGGTATCTCAAAAACAAGTTTTTCATACCCTTTAATACGCGTTCCTTTATCGACCCTCACCCCCACCACATTGTTGTTTATGAACACGCTACCCGATAGGTCGGCCTCAATGATCTTTGATCCAACAGGAAAAATCCAGTAGGATACATAGGGGTACTCCGCAACAACACCCTCATAGATATTCTCATAGATGTTTCTACCCTTAAGAAGCTTTATGGGTATAGATATATTGAAGATAATGTATGGATACCTATAATCAGACCTAAACCCTATATCGACATTCAGAACCAGCGGCCTAACATCACGGCCATTAATCCTAACCACCTCACCGTCAAGCTCGTTCTGCATATTGAAATAGAGCTTCTCGATCTCTTCGTAAAAAAGCCTCTGTTCTTCAGCGATCCTTCTATAGTATCCTAAAGGATCCATATAGTCAAACACGATCGAGTATACAATACCGCTATAGTCAACACTAAAGAAAGACAATCCATATATAGGCTTAACCATAGAGCTAGCGATCTTTAGCTCTTCCTCACCCATATATCCAAAACCACCTGGTATCTTCTAGGCCCAACACTCCTAACAACACGCCCATAGGTTATATTGAAGACATCCACATGTCTGCTCTCTTCAAGCGCTCCAGCGTATTTCCTAGACGCCTCATCCAGGGCGGCCCTCTTATCGTTGGCCCTAACGAAATCATACACGTGAATAAACCCCTCACCCCTTAGCGAGTCAACAGCCTTAGGTAGCGCTTCAAGAGCTAGCTCGGGGAGCGGCAGAAGGATCCTTTCTGCAGAGTCTCTATATAGATCAATTACTTTGAGGGCATCACCCAACACCGGCTCAACAACACCCTCAACCCTGTTCAGCGATACATTCTCCACCATAAGCCTGTAGGCGTCTGGATTAATATCTATAGAAATAACCTTTCTGGGTCTGGCATGCCTAGCTATAATAATCGAGAATAAGCCAACACCAGCAAACATGTTGATAACGGTCTCACCCTCGTTAACCAGCTTGGCTACCCTGATATGCTCAAAGCTTAATCTAGGAGATATATAGGTTCTGGAAACATCAACCTTGAACACG